>JALELN010000016.1 GCA_022771765.1 Lachnospiraceae bacterium
TATTGTATCAGCAATCGATTCAGATAAAGAGCTTTCTTCTATGTCTGGAACATATACAGCAGGAGCACCGACTGCTGCACAGTTAGCAACAGCAGCAGGTCAGACGTTAGGAGCAGGTCATGTTGTAACCATGTCTGGTGAAAAAATTACTGCTACAGCAGAGGAGCCGGCAACGATGAACACGGTAAAGGGTGTCATCAAAGAGTTACAAGTTGGTGACAAGTTTACAATTGGAACCACCACCAAGTATACAATTGCCGACAAAACCGATATTGCTAACAGTAAGTTGTCCGTAGATGATGCACTTGCATTAGTAAATGATGGAGATACCGTGAAATTTGAGACGGCTGATTTGACATCTCCTGAAGGAAAAGCTGCTCTGACTGCTTCTGGATTAACGGCTGGTACAGCTTATACAGCAGTAGAGACAAAGGTTGCTTCTAATGAAGAGAATGTCATTTCTGTGAAGGATGCCTACAAGATGATGGCTGAGGAATTGACCAAAGCCAGCTCTATCGGTACAGATGAGGCAGCAGTTGTTAAGAGCAATAATTCCGGTAGTTTCTCAATTCAGCAGGGTACTGTTGAGGTAAAGGATAGCTTATCATTCAACCTTCATGTAGGTGCTGACGCTGATATGACTAACAAGATTACAGTTGACATCAGTGCGATGGATGCAGCAGGACTGGGTATCAAAGGTCTCAATGTATCTGACAACAACGGTGCATCCGCTACTTATGCGATCGACGCTATTGCAGACGCGATCTCAAAGGTATCTTCCCAGCGTTCCGCACTCGGTGCAGTTCAGAACCGCTTAGAGCACACCATCGCTAACTTAGATAACGTTGTTGAGAACACCACGGCAGCTGAGTCTCGTATTCGCGATACAGACATGGCAGAAGAGATGGTTACCTACAGCAAGAATAACATTCTTGCACAGGCCGGACAGTCAATGCTGGCACAGGCGAACCAGTCCAACCAGGGCGTGCTCTCACTGTTACAGTAATCTACATACCGTCGGTTTTGACACAACAACCATCTACATATCAAAAATTGTATATGTACACACGCTCCGGCAGATTCGTTCTGCCGGAGTTCTTTTTGCGTAAATTTCCCATGGAATATATTATTTGAAAATATTTTATATTAAAAGTATTGAAAAAATGTAAATATTGTATTAGTATATATAATATATAAAAAATAAATGCGTAATGGTTTTAGGTTGAAAATCAGAAAAAACCGGATATAATATACATATAAAGACATAGTTTACACCTGCGTATTTATCCGGCCTTCAAGAAATTTGGGAAAATCAATTGTGCTTAGGAGGAGATACAGATGGCAAAGAACTATGAAGAATTGGAATTTACGGACGATTTCATGTTTTGTAAGGTCCTTACAAATAAACCGAAGTTATGCAAGGAGCTTTTGGAGCTGATCATTGGAAAAAAGGTTGGCAAATTTGTACAGCTGGATAAACAGCAGCCGATTGAGATTACTTCAGATGGAAAAGGTGTACGTTTTGATGTTTACTGTGAAGACGATCAAAACACAGTATTTGACTGTGAGATGCAAACCGGCACATATAAAAATCTGCCTAAAAGAAGCAGATATTATCAAGGTATGATCGATTTGAATCTGATTGAACGAGGCGCAGACTATCGTAAGCTTAAGAAAAGTTATATTATTTTCATATGCCCGGTTGATGTATTTGGATTGGGTCTGCACAAATATACATTTGAGAATCGCTGCGCAGAGATTCCTGATCTGTTGCTGGGTGATGAGGCTGTAAAAATATTCCTTTGCGCAGGCGGAACGGCGGATGATGTTTCTGAGGATATGCGGGCCTTCTTGGAATATATCTCAGGAAAGAAAAATAACAATCGTTTTGTTCAGAAATTGGAAGCAGAAGTTGAGAAAGCCAGAAATCGTGAAGAATGGAGGATGGAATATATGACATTGCTCATGAGAGATCAGGAAATGATAAATAAAGGCCGTGAAGAGGGGCGTGAAGAGGGCCGTGAACTGGAAATTTTTTCCTCTGTTCAGGAAGGGGACTACGATGTGTCGCGCGGTGCGGAAAAATTGGGGATATCCGAAGATGAGTTTGCAAAGCGAATGGAGGAAGCCGGTTACAATATCCCTGAGACAATCTAATACAACATATTGCTCTGCCGGAGTTCTTTTTTGGATTTTCATAAGGTGTCATTCCAGATTCTAAGAGTCTGGAGCAATTTTTTCTTTGCGGCAGTATCCATTTTTGCGATTTCTTTTTGTATATCGCGGTCAATTGCGGTAGTCTGATATTCCGGTTCTAATTGGCCGACCAGAGAGTCCAGCGATATTCCCATAAGTTTGGCGTAATAGATCAAAATTCTGAGTGACATGGCTGTTCTGCCATTTTCTACATTGCTGATGTAACCGGGTGTAACATCCAGTGCCTGCGCCACTTCACTCTGTGTCATGCCCATTTTTATGCGGAGTTTTTTTATTTGTTCTCCATATAAATCTTCTTTCATTTCGGAGCTCCTTTACGATGTATAGTGAATCTATAATTATTTTACAAAAAGTATTGGGAAATAGCAAATATTATTTTAGGATAGTGACAAAATGGTTCTGAATGTGCTAAAATGAAAGTGTCCCAAATTGGCATATATAAAGATCAAAGGAGATGTTCGGAAATGCTCACATTAGAAGAAGCACTGAAAATAATTGAAAAACTGGAGAAGGAGAATGCTTATCTTCGTGAGGAACTGGAGGCTGCCAGAAACCGGAAGATGAGTGGAAGAAAGAAGCATAACGAAAAGTGGATGAATGCTTACAATGATTTTGTCGTATGTTTCGAGAATGGAATGAGCATCGTTGATATCGCTAAAAAGCAGAATGTGAGCGCGCGTACGATTTACAGATATAAGGAATATTATGATAAATTACAGGAAATGTTATAAGAGTTGTATATAATAGTTATGAATGGTATTACAAAAATGCCCCCGGAAATCTGGTATTGGACTTCCGGGGGCTGTTTTTGCATCATAGACGTTATTATTTTTTGTTCTTATTTACCTCGATCATTTTCAGCGCGCGCACTTTGGACGGCAGACCAAACAAGGTGATGAAGCCTTGTGCATCGTGGTGATCATACTGATCACCGGTGGTGAAACTTGCCAGTGACTCGCTGTAGAGAGAGTACGGAGAGGTCGTTCCGGCTTTGGTGATATTTCCCTTGTACAGCTTGAACTTTACTTCACCGGTTACATATTTCTGTGTAGACTCGATAAATGCCTGCTGTGCCTCCCGCAGAGGAGTAAACCATTTGCCTTCATAGACAGTCTGTGCCAGACGCTTGCCCATTTCCAGCTTGGCAGCCATTGTTTCACGGTCAAGGATCAGTTCTTCCAGTTGGTCATGTGCCTCCATCAGGATGGTTCCGCCAGGGGTCTCATAGACACCGCGGCTCTTCATGCCGACCACGCGATTTTCCACGATATCCACGATACCGATACCGTGCTTGCCGCCGAGACGGTTCAACTCACGGATGATATCAGCAACCTTCATTTCTTTTCCGTTGACAGACTTCGGGACACCTGCTTCAAAGGTCATGGTCACAAATTCCGGTTCGTCGGGAGCTTTTTCAGGTGTTACGCCAAGCACGAGCAGATGCTCATAGTTCGGCTCCAGGGAAGGATCCTCCAGCTCCAGTCCCTCATGGCTGATGTGCCAGAGGTTACGGTCACGGCTGTAGCTGCTGTCTGTTGCAAAGGGAAGATCAATGCCGTGTGCCTTGCAGTATTCGATTTCAGCCTCACGGGAATCCATCTGCCACTTGTCATCACGCCAGGGAGCGATGATCTTGATGTCGGGAGCCAGTGCCTTGATGCCGAGCTCAAAACGGATCTGGTCATTTCCTTTTCCGGTTGCGCCGTGGCAGATCGCTACGGCACCTTCTTTTCTTGCGATTTCTACAAGCTTCTTGGCAATGCCGGGGCGTGCCATGGAGGTTCCCAGCAGATATTTGTGCTCATAGACTGCGCTGCCCATGACGCAGGGAACGATGTAGTCCTCAGCAAACTCGTCTGTGATATCCTCAATAGATAATTTGGAAGCGCCGGAGAGCTTTGCGCGCTCCTCTAATCCGTCCAGTTCGTCCTCCTGGCCGCAGTCGATACAGCAGCAGATGACTTCGTAATCATAGGTTTCTTTCAGCCAGGGGATGATCGCGGTGGTGTCCAGTCCGCCTGAGTACGCCAAAACAACTTTTTCTTTCATGGTAACTAATCCTTTCTATAGTAAAATTTTTTCAATCTGTTATCATCATACATCAATTCTTTGCACAGTGCAACTGAAAAATTATGCAAAAATAATGTATAAAATGTGAATATAATGTATAAATATTCATAAAATATGCAAAAAATTGCAAAAAGCCCTTTACGAATAGAAAAAATAGTACTAAGATAGGAAAAGACATTACAGCGAAGTGAAATTGGAATTGGCTTCGGATCGTTACATCAAGATAAGGAAGGATAGATAAAGCAATGATAAAAGCAGGAATTATCGGCGCGACCGGCTATGCAGGTGCGGAGCTGGTACGAATTTTACTTAGACATAAAGACGTGGAGATTAAGTGGTACGGTTCACGCAGCTATGTGGATGAAAAATATGCAAGTGTGTACCGCAACATGTTTGAACTGGTGGATGACAAATGTCTCGATGATAATATCGAAGAGCTTGCGGATCAGGTGGATGTGATCTTTACTGCAACCCCGCAGGGCTATCTCGGCGGTATCTTGAGCGAGGAGTTGTTGAAAAAGGCGAAATTCATTGATCTGAGCGCTGATTACCGCATCAAGGATGTGGCTACCTATGAAAAATGGTACAAGATCACCCATCAGTCGCCGCAGCTGATTGATCAGGCGGTGTATGGACTGTGTGAGATCAACCGTGGCCTGGTCAATGAAAATACCAGACTCATCGCCAATCCCGGATGCTACACCACATGTTCGATTCTGACGGCATATCCGTTAGTGAAAGAGGGACTGATTGATCCGAATACCCTGATCGTGGATGCAAAGAGCGGAACCTCTGGTGCGGGACGCGGCGCAAAGCTGCCGAATCTGTTCTGTGAGGTCAATGAAAATATGAAGGCATATGGTGTGGCAACACATCGTCATACACCGGAGATTGAGGAGCAGCTGGGCTATGCAGCCGGAAAAGAAGTGGTGATCAATTTTACACCGCATCTGGTCCCGATGAACCGTGGAATTCTGGCTACAGAGTATGCATCTCTTGTGAAGAAAGCAGATGGAACATACCCGACAGAGGCAGAGGTGCGTGCCGTTTATGAGAAGTATTATGCAGATGAATATTTCGTGCGTGTGTTGCCGAAAGGTGAGTGTCCGGAGACAAAATGGGTTGAGGGCAGTAATTTTGTGGATGTCAATTTTGTCCTTGATGAGCGCACCGGACGCGTCATCATGATGGGCGCGCTGGATAATCTGGTAAAAGGCGCTGCCGGTCAGGCGGTGCAGAACATGAACCTGATGTTTGGGCTGGACGAGAAGGAAGGGCTGGAGTTGGTTCCCTGCTTCCCATAGAGGTTAGATATTAATGGAAAATAAAGAGACAAGCAGGTCGAAGCACTCGGTGCCGGGATCGTGCGGGGAAGATTTAGGTGTACAGATCCGTCCGATGACGGAAGCTGATTATGATAAGGTATATGAGCTGTGGATGACGATCAAGGGGTTTGGCATCCGCAGCATTGATGATTCTGCCGAGGGCATCGGTCGTTTTATCCGGCGTAATCCGACAACGAGCATGGTGGCATTGGATGGGGAAAAGGTGATCGGTGCGATCCTTTGCGGACATGACGGCAGACGAGGCTGTTTTTATCATGTTTGTGTCCACGCGGATTACCGCAAGCATGGCATCGGCAAGGCGATGGCAGTTGCGTGTATGCGTGCATTGCAGGAGGAGCACATCAATAAGGTCAGCCTGATCGCGTTTAAGAGCAACGAGGTGGGCAATCGTTTCTGGAAGAGTGTCGGATGGACCTTTCGTGAGGATCTGAACTATTACGATTTTACATTGAATGACGCGAATATCACAAAGTTTAATGAGTAATAAATGTAGGCGTTTGCGAAACTATTTACGATATGCTTTGGGGTCATGTGAGCACATGTATGGCAGGCCCGCTTTCGCTACTTGTCGCTGGCAGTGGTACATAAGTGACCAAAATACGGTCACTAAGTACCAGCCGCTCCAAAGTGCACTGCCTGATACATCGTGTCTCACATTCCCTGTTCACATTATGAATAAGTTTCGCAATCACCTAAATAAAATGACGCAGAAGGAGTAAAAAGTATGAAGCAAATTACAGGCGGCGTGACCGCGGCAAAGGGATACAAGGCAGCAGCGACGGCTGCAGGGATCAAATATCAGGACCGAACAGACATGGCAATGGTGTACAGTGAAGTGCCGGCTATTGTGGCGGGTACGTTTACGACAAATGTATTCAAGGCAGCACCGGTTATCTGGGACAGAAATATTGTAAAAAATATCGGAAAGGCACAGGCAGTTGTTGTAAATTCCGGTATTGCCAATGCTTGTACCGGTGAGGAGGGAGAACTCTATTGTAAAAAGACCGCGGATGCGGCAGCCGAGGCGCTTGGTATTACTGCAGATGCTGTTTTGCTTGGTTCGACCGGCGTGATCGGTATGCAGCTTCCCGTAGATAAAATGCAGGCGGGCGCAAAGAAGCTGGTAACGCTGCTGGATGACAGTATTGATGCCGGAACGGCAGCAGCACAGGCAATCATGACGACCGATACACACAAAAAAGAGATTGCTTATGAGCTGACGATCGGTGGAAAAACTGTTACCATCGGTGGTATGGCGAAGGGTTCCGGCATGATCCATCCGAATATGTGCACGATGCTTGCCTATGTGACGACGGATGCTGCGATTTCCCATGAGATGCTGCAGAAAGCATTGAGTGAGATCGTTGTGGATACCTTTAACATGATCTCTGTAGACGGCGATACAAGTACCAATGATACGCTGCTCGTCCTCGCGAACGGAATGGCAGGCAATGCAGAGATCATAGCAGAGGGCAGTGACTATGATCAGTTTTATGAGGCACTGAATGCCATCTGTACGTTTCTGGCAAAGGAGATGGCGGCAGACGGTGAGGGTGCGACCAAGCTTGTGGAATCGATTGTTGAAGGTGCAGACACGAAAGAAAATGCAAGAATTCTTGCAAAGTCTGTCGTGTGCTCCAGCCTGACCAAGGCGGCGATGTACGGCTGTGACGCAAACTGGGGCAGGGAGCTGTGTGCGTTAGGTTATTCCGGTGTGCAGTTTGACCCGACAAAGGTGGAGATGTATTTTAAGAGCGGCGACACGACAATGCTCATCTTTAAGGAAGGCGCAGGCGTGGACTACAGTGAGGAAGAGGCAGCAAAGCTGCTGGCGAATGACCATGTGCAAATCATCTCAAAAATGAATATGGGCACGGAGAGCGCCACCGCGTGGGGCTGCGACCTGACCTACGATTATGTGAAGATCAACGCAGACTACCGCTCATAAGCAGGCAATTGCGAAACTCATTCATAGCGTGAACAGGGAATGTGCTCACATGACTCAAAAACGTAACGTAAATCGTTTCGCAATTTCAAGATCGTTTATAAGAAAAGAGGCAACTATTCAGAACAGATCGGAACTGTGAAGGTACTGAACAGTTACGAAAAAAGGAGAAAAATAAAATGG
>JALELN010000020.1 GCA_022771765.1 Lachnospiraceae bacterium
TCCATCTGCTCCTTGATGAGCGCCGCGTCATCAAAATAATTGATCTTCATGGCTGCGCGCACCTTGGAAAGCGTCTCGGCCGCCACTTTTTCTGCCTCCTCAGAGCCTTTCTTCAGAATCTCATAAACCGCAGGAATATCCTTCTCCCACTGCGCCCTGCGGGCACGGATCGGTGCCAGTTCTGACTGCATCACATTATTTAAAAATTTCTTCACCTTCACATCTCCGAGACCACCGCGCTTGTAGTGCTCCTCCAGTTCCTCAATGCCTGCGTATTCCGGCAAAAACTCTGCGAAATGCTCCGGACGTGAGAATGCTTCCAGATAAATAAACACCGGATTTCCTTCTACCTTTCCGGGATCGGATACCTTCAGATGATTCGGGTCCGTAAACATAGACATAATCTTTGTGCGCACTTCCTCCTCGGTGTCTGAAAGATAAATGCAGTTGTTCAGCGACTTGCTCATCTTCGCCTTTCCATCGATACCTGGCAGACGCATACACGCCTGATTGTCCGGCAGCATGATCTGCGGCATCGTCAACGTCTCGCCGTACACGCTGTTAAACTTGTGTACGATCTCGCGGCACTGCTCTAACATCGGCATCTGATCCTCTCCCACCGGCACGGTCGTCGCCTGAAATGCCGTGATATCTGCCGCCTGGCTGATCGGATAAGTAAAAAATCCAACCGGAATGCTGGCCTCAAAGTTACGCATCTGAATCTCTGCTTTTACGGTCGGATTGCGCTGCAGACGGGCAACCGTGACCAGATTCATATAGTAAAAGCTGAGCTCTGTCAGCTCCGGAATCATGGACTGAATAAACAGTGTGGACTTCTCCGGATCAAGTCCACAGGAAAGATAATCCAATGCCACCTCCACGATATTCTGACGCACCTTTTCAGGATTGTCCGCATTATCCGTCAGTGCCTGCGCATCCGCGATCATAATATAAATCTTGTCAAACTCACCGGAATTCTGCAGTTCCACTCTGCGGCGCAGAGAACCCACATAATGTCCTACATGGAGACGTCCGGTGGGACGGTCTCCGGTCAAAATAATTTTTGCCATTTTATTTTACCTCTTCTAAAATATATTTCTCGGGAATTGTTCCTTTCTTGCACAGTTCC
Organism: Lachnospiraceae bacterium; assembly: GCA_022771765.1. GTDB lineage: Bacteria > Bacillota > Clostridia > Lachnospirales > Lachnospiraceae > W0P33-017. Next base: position 1,130 of record JALELN010000020.1, read on the forward strand.
GATTCGTAATTCTGTTTTCACTTATGCCAGCGACCGCTGGTAATCGACCACCTCGCGACGCAGCCAGTCGATCCATGCCTCAAAGCCCTCACCCGTCTTTGCGGAAACAAAAATGACTTCTGCCTTCGGGTTGAGCTTGTGAATTCGTTCGACGACCGCATCCTTGTCAAAATCGTCAAACACACATAGCGTGTCACATTTATTGATGAGCACCACATCACAGATCGTGAACATGAGCGGATATTTTAACGGCTTGTCATCGCCTTCCGGAACGGAAAGAATCATCGCATTCTTCGTGCTGCCGGTGTCAAATTCTGCCGGACAGACAAGATTTCCCACATTTTCCAGAACAACCAGATCCAGATCACCGGTGCCAAACTCCCGGATACCCTGCCGGGTCATGTCCGCATCCAGATGACACATTCCGCCGGTATGGATCTGTATCGCCCGCGCACCTGTCTCTGTGATCGCCTTTGCATCCACATCCGAGTCAATATCCGCCTCCATGATACCGATCTTCATCTCATCCTTCAATGCTCCGATTGTGCGCTTCAGCGTCGTCGTCTTTCCCGCGCCCGGAGAAGACATCAGATTGAGCAGAAAAGTCTTCTCTGCCCGCAGTTCCTCCCGCAGCTTATCTGCATCCGCGTCATTGTCCTCGAAAATACTGCGTTTTACCTCAATGACTCTGAAATCCGTCATGATGCCATTCTCTCCTTTCATAACAATTCCGTGTCCCAAAAGACACCGAACCACATTTGATTTTACCATGACACCACACTAAAAGCAAGAAAAAGCGGTCGAAATACGCCCCCCTGCACCTGCTCACAAACGCTCCAGCAGGATTTCAAGTGCACCTCCGCACACCATTCCCTCTTCTTCCGCTTCATCCGCACGCAATGTCAGCTGTAACGTTTTTTTCCTCTCCCCACCGCTTCTGAAAAGCGAGCGAGCCTCCTGCTGCACCTGTGCCTCCATACACCCGCCACCAATCGTTCCGATACATGTGCCGTCGTCCCGAATAATCATTTTTGTTCCTACTCGCCTTGGGGCAGAACCTTCGCGTGCCGTAATGGTTGCCAGCACAAGACGCTCACCGCTCTGCAGGGCACAACGCATCGCCTCCTGCTGTTCTACCGAAAAGGCAGTCGTACTTCCGCTTTTGTTTTTCTCCGCTATGATCTCTGCCATGATTGCCACAGCGATCTCCTCCGGTGTCTCCGCGCCGATGTCCAGCCCGATCGGAGCATGCAGTACATCCAGCCATTCCTTACTGATGCCCTGTCCGAACAGCTGCTCCTTTAAGAGCGCCACACGCCTGCGGCTTCCGATCATTCCGACATACGCAGCCGGTTTTTCGCAGATCTGTTCCAGGCACTCTTTATCATAGCGATGCCCTCTCGTCACAACTACAAAAAAAGTATTCTTACCGCCGGCAACCTGTGCCAACCCGTTTTCAAATGTATCACAAATGACGGTATCTGCACCCGCTGCCCGCGCATAATCCGCGTAAAGTGGCCGGTCCTCCAGCACCGTTACCGAAAAACCGGTCATCTTTCCTATTTTCACTACCGCGATCGCCACATATCCGCCGCCGCAGATGACCAGCTGTGGCGCACTGCCCGCGAATGCCTGTATATATTGTTCTAATTTTTCCCTCATTTTTTCTCCAATCCCTGCGGGCATTTCGTTCCACGAATGCTTTTGTCATATAGGCAACCAAGTTTCCTATACGATCAAAAAAGGCGTAAGCACACACTTACGCCTTCCTTCGTCTTACTCATATTAGTCTTCTTCCGCCAGACGCTTCTCCTGCTCACGCTGAATGTCCTCAAAGAACGACAGCATCGGCTTCACGGACATATCACCCTTGAAAATACGTTTTGCGTAGTTGTTGGTAATAGCCATGACCGTTCCGGACAGTGTGATGACACCAATCAGGTTCGGAATTGCCATCAGGCCATTAAACGTATCTGAGAGGTCGATCACCAGTGATGCATCCAGTGCAGAACCTGCTACGATGATGGCAATGAAAATGACCTTGTAGATAATGGTCGCCTTTGTACCAAACAAAAATTCCCATGCCTTTGTACCGTAATAACTCCAGCCAAGCACAGTAGAGAACGCGAACAGCGTAATCGCAATCGCAATGAAGATACCGCCAAAGCTGCCAAAGCTCTTCGTGAATGCCTCTGTGGCAAGACCAAGCTTCGTCGCTCCGCTGATAGATACACCCGTGTCCAGATCCACAATACCGGTCGTCAGAATCACAAGCGCGGTCAGCGTACATACGATAATCGTATCAAAAAATACTTCAAAGATTCCCCAGAGTCCCTGTGTTACCGGCTCTTTCACGTTGGAAGCTGAATGCACCATAACAGAAGAACCAAGTCCTGCCTCATTGGAAAATACGCCTCGCTTGAATCCCCACGTCATCGCCTGTTTGATCACGGCACCGCCGACACCGCCGGCTGCTGCCTTCAGACTGAATGCATGACTGAAGATAGAAGCAAATGCAGGGATAATCATCTTATAATTCATCGCAACGATCACCACGCTGCCCAGTATGTAGAAAATCGCCATAAACGGTACGATTCGCTCATTTGCCTTTGCAATACGTGTCAGACCACCAATAATAACGAGTGCCGCAATCGCTGCCACTGCAATACCGATCACCAGACCGCCTGTCTTAGAATCAACTGCAAAGCCAAACGCGTGCAACACAGACTCACGAATTGATGTCACCTGACCCATGTTTCCGATACCAAAGGATGCAAACACAGCGAAGATAGAAAACAAAATCGCCAGTATTTTACCGATCTGCTTACAGCCCTTTTTGCTTCCCAGTCCGTCACGCAGATAGTACATCGCGCCTCCGGACCACTCGCCCTTCTCATTTCTGCGACGGAAGAAAATACCCAGCACATTTTCGGAATAGTTTGTCATCATTCCGACGATCGCCGCCAGCCACATCCAGAACACTGCTCCCGTACCGCCCATCGTGATCGCGTATGCAATACCGGCAATATTTCCGGTACCGATCGTTGCGGACAGTGCCGTACACAATGCCTGAAACTGTGAAATGGAATTTTCATCCTTATTGTTTAAAATGTCTTTCTTTCGAAACAGTCCACCGATGGTCTCCTTGATCATGTGACCAAAATGTGTAAACTGGAAGAACTTTGTCAGCACGGTCATCAGGATACCGGTACCGATCAACAGCGTCAAGGCAGGAACACCCCACACAATGTTATTTATGAGACTATTAATCTCAACTATTTTGTCAACCATAACGTAACTCCTTCACTTTTTGACTTTATTCCTTTAAAACCTTAAAGGATTTTTTCTCTTTTGTCAAGGAAAGACGCCTGTTTTTGACAAAACACCTCAAAAAATTAGGTATTTAATCCTCGCTGTCCTCTGTCTCATCATCCTCCGGCTCTGTCATGAACTCTCTGGATGATACGCGGTTGGATCTTCGTGCCTCCTCGATCAGATCCGACAACTGATTTTTTACATTCTCCGAATCCTTGATATTTTTAATCTCAAAATTTTTCATCGTCTTATCCACGGAATGACAGTTGATCGTTCCAAGACCGAAGATACGCTGGATCAGACTTCTCTTCAAAGACAGGTCAAGAATCCGGTACAAACGCACCTCATCCTGATTCTGGGTAAAAAAGCCTGTTTTTATGATCAGCTTTTCCCTGCTCAGTTCATACTTCGTAAATGTCCACGGCAGACCGCACCACACCCGTTTGCGATCCTGCCATACTATCTCATGCTCCATAGTTACCTCCTTTATCACTCACTCGATTACAACCGCGGCAGCAACTGCTTCCACCGCTCTTCAACACTTTCATCATAACATACCGATGCTTCCCGCACCAGACGGTTTCTGCTCTTTTCTCACACAAATTCACTCTTGAGACTGCGCGAAAACAGTTCTTCCAACGCGCGCTCCGGCGAAAGGTTTTCATAGAGCATTTCATACACTGCCTCGCAGATGGGCAGATCCACGTGATAGCGCTCTCCCAGTGCAACTAACGCCTTCACGGTATAATAGCCCTCCGCCAGCTTATCATAAGACGCGTGCTGTATAAAACGCTCACCAAACATGCGGTTATGGCTGTGCTCGGAAAACAACGTTGCCTCGTAATCGCCCAGATGGCACAGTCCGTAGGCTGATATTTCATTTCCTCCCATCGCCTTGATGAGTCGGGCGATCTCCCGCGGCCCGCGCGCCATAAGGGGCCCTTTCAGCGAAGCGTGTCCGATACCGTCGAGCATGCCTGCCGCGATTCCGATGACATTTTTCGCCGCGGCGCCGATCTCGTTTCCGATCAGATCCGTTCCATAATAAAAGCGAATGAGTTCGCTGGAAAACTGCTCCACGAGAAATTGTTTCGTCTCGTCATGATCGCTGTCAATGACCATACAGTTTGGAATCCCACGATAAAATTCCTCCACATGCCCCGGACCGAGCCAGACCGCAAGGCGGTTGGAGTCATCCATATTATCCTCCATCACCTGGGACAGCCTGCGTCCGGTACTGATCTCAATCCCTTTCATACACAGCACAAATGTCTTATTTTTTAAGTCATAGGGCTTGAGCGTCTCACAAAGCGCCTGAAGATTTTGCGAACTGATGGAAATGACGATCACATCCGCTTCCGCGGTTTTCTCCAGCGAATTTGTCAGATGAAGCGACTCCGGTAATGTGATATATTCATTTTTCCGCTCCCTCATGAGCGCGTCCATATTTGCAGATCCTTCCCTGCCGTACAAAGTCACCTCATGCCCGATATGATCCAGATACCACGCGATGAACGTACCCCAACGTCCACATCCGATAACAACTGCCTTCATAAGCATATCCCTCCTTGTATACGCAAAAATGATACCATAAAACCGCTCATGAGGGTACATTTTTTTCTTCTTATCAGTTATAATTGAGAAAAATTGCAGATTTTATAACCAGTACTACCACTTTTCATGTGGCAGAAATATGGCAAAAATCAAAAAAGGAGAAGAAACCATGAATTTCAGAAAAGATCAAACAGCTCCTTCTTCATCCGGCATCGACCGGCTGGAGACACTGATACAGGAAGCAGTTTCCCCCTATCACACAGTCGTTGCAGCCAGGAAACGTCTGTGTGATGCCGGTTTTGAAATGCTTCCCGAAAACATGCCGTGGACGCTGTGTCCCGGTAAAAAATACGTTGTCACACCTTACGGTTCCTGCCTCGTCGCTTTTTCCGTCGGTTCGGATGCGCAAGCCCGGGACGGATTTCGCATTGGCGCGGCCCACGGCGATTTTCCGGGTTTTCGCATCAAGCCCCGGCCGGAGATGAACAAAGACGGCTACATCCGGCTGAACGTAGAGGGTTACGGCGGGGTCAACCATATGAGCTGGCTGGACCGCCCCCTGTCACTTGCCGGAAAAGTCGTCCTTCGCTCCGATGATCCCTTTGCACCGCAGGTGCGGCTGGCAGACCTTCGCGAGCCACTACTCACGATCCCGAATGTGGCCGTGCATTTGCAGCGCGACATGAATAAGGGCGTGGAATTGAAAAAACAGACACAGATGCTTCCCCTCATCGGCTTAGCCGGTGAAGATGCCTCTGAGGGTATGTTATCAAAGCTTCTGTCCGATCATCTCTCCTGCGCGCCCGAAGATATTCTGGACTATGAGCTGAATGTGTACAATGCGGAAAAAGGCGGCATCATCGGCGCAGAAGGCGCGTTTTACCAGGCACCTCGTCTGGATGATCTCACATCCGTACAGGCACTTCTGGATGCTCTCTTGTCCGCGGACAGAACACACGGCATCAACGTGCTCGTCATATTTGACCACGAGGAAGTAGGCAGCCGCACCAAACAGGGGGCCGCCGGTACACTGTTTACACTGATTTTGAAAAAAATATACCGGGGTCTCGGATGGCCGGAAGAAACATGCGCGGACGCATTCGGCGCATCCCTCATGATGTCCGTGGACGTTGCCCATGCCCTGCATCCCGCCTACGAGAGCCACTATGACCCGGTCAATAAAAATATTATGGGAAAAGGCTTTTCCATCAAGCAGGCATGCAGTCAGAGCTATGCCACAGACAGTGAAGCGATCGCGATCGTACAACAGATCTGCGATGCAAAAAAGATTCCATATCAGAAATTTGTCAACCACTCCGATGAGCGGGGCGGAGGAACTCTGGGAAGCATTGCCGCCGCGCTGCTCCCCATGCGCTGTGTAGATATCGGCGTGCCGATCCTCGCCATGCACTCTGCCCGCGAGACGATGGGAACAGCCGATCAGAGGGCTCTGACCGACTATCTCACCATGTTTTATTCGTAACTGCTCAGTCCTCGTATCGTTCAGACTGGAACACTACCGGAAGCAAATGTGCTACTGCCCGTTTCAGTTCCTGAATCGTCAGACTGCCATCCGCGAGTGCCTGCCGGATATCCTCATGATCCTGCGGCACTCCGGGCATCACCAGATCATTGCCGGCGCGCATGCATCCGGAGGCGGTGCAATCGTCGCCCCACAACGTCGTCGTCCAGTCAGTCATGATCACTCCCTGAAATCCCCACTCATCTCTTGCCACCTTCGTACAGAGATCATAATTATTCGCTGCGTGAACACCATTGATGAGATTATAGCTCGTCATGAGCGCCAGTGGCTGCTGCTCGGTCACGGCATACGCAAAGCCCTTTAAATAAATCTCCCGCAGCGTGCGTTCAGACACCACACTGTCGGAGAACAGACGGTTATCCTCCTGATTGTTGCAGGCAAAATGCTTAATCGTCGTGCCGACTCCGCCCAGTTTCTGCACGCCCTTTGTCATCGCGCCGGCAAGACGTCCGGACAGCAACGGATCCTCGGAATAATACTCAAAATTACGTCCGCAAAGCGGATTTCTGTGAATGTTCATGCCCGGAGCCAGCCAGAGCGTCACCTCAAACTCCCGCAGTTCCTCTGCCACAGCTGCGCCGACCTCCTCCAAAAGCTTCAGATCCCAGCTCTGCGCCAACTGCATTCCGGTGGGAAATGCCGTACAGTACTGGTAGTATTTTTCACCCTCCGGCTCACCCTCACCGCGGTAAAGATAGCCATCCTCCATGCTTGCCTCGACAGGAAGCGGCTGGGGTGCCCCGTCCTTCGCATAGTAACATTTGGTCAGACGAAGTCCTGCCGGTCCGTCTGCCAGTACAATACTGGCAATCCCCTGTTTCTCAGCGCAGTCACTCGTCTGTGCCGCAGACCCTGGCACTGAACTTCCCGCAGCGCCCAGCGCTCCCTGGGCCCTTCCCGGATCACCGGTCACAAGACGGATCATCTGTTCCTCAGTGAGCGCATCCACTTCTTTGTAAATCTCCGGGCTGATGCGTTTGTCCTCTCTGCCATATTTTACATCTTTGCGTGTCAACAGCATCTGGGTCGGCACAACGATTGCCGGATTCTTGCACACATATGCGTGCCATTTTGCACGGCGCGCAAACACGCTCTCCTGTGGACATTCCAGTTCCTTTAACTCTTTTTTCAGCGGACAGATGTGATCTGTTTTCTCCAGCAGAAGATTTCTCGTCAGCTCTACGGAAGCCGCAAACTGCGCGCTCTGCAGACTGTTTCCCATAAAAAAGCCATAGGTACCGGCATCCAGCAGCCAGCCCGGTGCCTTCTCACTGTAGGAAGCGAGACTGTGAATCGGGATCACAATCTCCACATTTTCACATTTTCCGGGTGCAAGGTCACCGGTCTTTGCAAAGCCGACCAGTCTGCGATACTCCTTCGCCATATTCTTCTGTGGACAGGAGACATAGATCTGCACGACCTCCCTGCCATTGACCGCACCTGTATTTGTCACCTCCACGACAATGCGGACTGCCGCCTTCGCGGAATTCGGATCAATAAAACTCAGATGTACCATGCGAAGGGCAAACGTCGTATAGGACAAGCCATAGCCGAAGCTGTAGCGCACCGGAACCTCAAAGGTGTCAAAATAGCGGTATCCCACATAGATTCCCTCTTTATAAAGCTCCGTATCCGTATCCCCGTTCATATGCGAAAAGGTATCCGCATTCGGATAATCCTCATAGTGGTATGCCCAGCTGTCCGTCAGCTTTCCACTGGGTGTCACCGCACCGCTCAGCACATCTGCCAGCGCTGATCCGGCCTCCATGCCGGGCTGACCCATGTAGATCAGTCCCTTGATCTGCGGCATCTCATCCAGGAACGAAAGATCAATGAGGCCGCCGGAATTGATGACAACCAGCACGCTTTCATGCTGCTCACACAACAGCCGCAGTGACTCATGCTCCTGTTCACTCAGCAGATAGTCTCCCGGGCGCAGCTGCCTGTCCTTTGCCTCCCCCGCAATACGGGCAATCACATAAATCGCTGCATCTGCCTCCACCGGTGCCGGCAGATCTCCCGCGGGAAGATCAAACTGATGGCTGGAATATGCGTCAAACAGCGTATTGTCATTTCCGGCTGCTGCCTGCTCCCCGGCATCCTTCCAGATCACTTCACGCCACTGTTCTCTCGCATTCTTATAATATGTCCCATACGCCTGAATCCAGTCCTCATTTACAATTTCGAAACCGGCATTTTTCAGCCCTTCATAGACACTGACTGTCTCCCGCACATTGACATCTCCGGAGCCGGTGCCTCCTTTGATCGTCGCCACGACTCCCGCTCCATAGAGCGCCAGCTTCGCTCCCTGCGCAAAGGGAAGCAGTCCATCCTCATTTTTCAAAAGAACCATTCCGTCTGCGGCGGCCCGTCTCGCCACCGCCCGGTGTGCCGTCTCGTATGCGCGCTCCTCCGGCTCTTTTGTTCCGGTAAGCGTAAATTTTTTGATCTTTCTGTCCATTCTTTCACTCTCCTTTTAATTCATTTTTTATTTCAGAATTGTTGATCCAGTCATCAAAATCTGCCTTGCAGATGGCGGTAAATACGCGTTCCCGCAGATCCGGATAGTCCTCCTGCAGCTGCTTTAACGACTGCCGGATCTTCTCCCGCGCCGTATTTCCGTCGGCAGGACAACTGTTTGCCACCACCGGCAGCTCATATTTTCTGCAAAAGCCCTTAATCTGCGCCTCCGGAACAAGCATCATCGGCCGGATCAGCGTCAGTCCGGTGCGCTCCAGCACATAGTGCGGCGAAAGACTCGCGATTCTTCCCTCCTGCAGCAGAGACAGGAAAAGAGTGTCCACAAAATCATCCCGATGATGCGCGTACGCGATCTTGTTGCAGCCGAGAGCAAGCGCCTTTTCATTCAGCGCTCCCTTGCGCAGCTTCGCGCACAACGCGCAGGGATGCTTCTCCTTTCGCACGTCAAACACGATCTCCCCGATCTGCGTTTCCACGATCTCATAGGGCACTCCCAGCTGCTCACAGAGCGTGCGCACCGGTGTAAAATCCATGCCCGCAAGGCCCAGATGCACCGTGATTGCAGTCAGTGAAAATTTTTTCGGGTAGAAGTTCCGAAGCCCCGCCAGCGCGTAAAGCAGCGTCAGCGAATCCTTCCCTCCGGAGATGCCTACCGCAATGTGATCACCCTCCCGGATCATCCCGTATTTTTCAATTGCCTGTCTTACATAGCTGTATAATTTCTGTAACTCCATGTCCTCATTTTAATATAGGATACGGGCAGTTGCAAGCGAAGTTTTCGCTCATTGACGCTTCTTAAAATTTTTATTATACTGTTGATATACGGTCATTTACCGACCATTTTAAGGGAGGCAGACGATGCATGCAGTAAAGGTAAAAAAAGGAGATTTTGTCGCACGGCGGCAGGAGAAGGTGATGGAATGGTATCTGATTCAGATCGGTTCCGTGACACGGCACTACAATTACGCAGAGATCACGATGGGACCTAATTCGATCATCGGAATTCTCGAAAACGAGTGGTTTTCCTGCGACTATACCGCCGGTGAGGACACCACGCTCATTGTTATTCCCTGCAAAGGGGCGGAAGATCTCCACGCGCTGCTCAAGGCACAGGCTAATTTCCGCCCGATCTTTCTTCGCACGGCTCTGGAACAGCGTCATCAGGCACTGTGTCTCTACGCCAGCCTGAAGCGGAAAGCTGCACTTTTACATACGACTGCGCAAAACAGCTATAACGACTACAAAACACTTTGCGCACAGCTCATGATTCCGGAGCAGAGTTTTTACCGCCTGACGCATTTTGAGCCACTCACCATGCAGCACAAAGTGGAAAACTGGGAGCTGAGCAACAGCCGCAGCCTGATGCAGGGCTTTTTGCGGGAGTATCTGCAGCTCATGATCAAGAACGACGATCTGTGTGTGGGCGCAATCATGGAAGCCTCCGCGCAGATGCACCGCACCGCGCAGGGTATTGAGGAGATCGCCAATTACCTCATGTGCAACCGCGATGTGCTTTGGAATGATACGGAAGATGATATTTTCCATCTGTATTTCCATCTCGCGGTCCGTCTTGCAGCCGAAAACAGAGATCTGAGTGCCTGCCAGTCACACATGAAAACCATCCACACAGTCATACAAAAGTTGGAAATCTACGATCCGATGCAGGTTGACGAATGCGAAAAAGCATGCAGCAATTATCAGCTCTCTTCCAGCAGCGGCACACAGACGAGCATTGCCGATGAAGACTGTGTCGCGCACATTATGTCCTTTGCCGGTTATGACAAAGAGGAAATCCGGCAATTCAAACTTTTACTGCAGTCCTACAAAAAGCTTCCCGACCGTTCCTCCGGCGATAAAGACGCGCGTTCCATACGAAAAACCATCTCACAGAAATTTTATGAGATCTACAAGAGAGCATTTTTTAACTCTATGGGCGCAGGCAGCCGTCTCTCCCCGATCATGCAGATGTTTTTCAATTTCGGGTTTATGGACGTGGAACTTCTGGGTGCGGAACAGACGAATGCGCTGGTCCGCTTTACGGAATCCCTCGGTCTGTTTAATTACACACATATTTACACCATGTATGAATGGTTGAAAAACATATACTTCGGAGAAAAAGAACCCTCCCGCAACGAGTTTGATCTCGACTACAGCGGCTATCTGCAGGAGCAGCTCAAGCAGGGCGATATTACGGAGCGCGAGTATACCAGACTCCGGCGCGACCAGAGTGCGAAGGTGGAATTTGAGATTGACAATCTGTTCCAATCCACCCACAAAACGCTTTCCGGCCGGCTGTCCTCCTTCTGCCCGATTCTCTCCTCTGACGAGCTGATGAGTTCCTTTGAAAAAATGGCGGCGACTGCTGCCAGAATTGAGCAGTCGGTCAACAATATCCGGAGCCTCGACTATTCCGTGCTCTACCGCGAGGTTCTTTTCTCCGATCCGGAGCATGGCATTACGCAGGAAAATCTCATGAAAGAGATCATGCCGGACGTGATCCTGCTGCCGGGTGTCGGCTCCCGCTCTGCCATGTGGCAGGAGGCAAGCGGCGCGCGCACAGATACGCCTGCGCGCTTTATCTTCCCGATCTTTATGAGCGCCGATCTGGACGAACAGATGCAGCTGACGATGGGACGTTACCGCTGGGAGATCTGCCGACGGGTGCAGGGCACTTACTGGAATGACTACCGCGTCAAGTCCCTGACGGCAGAATACTACGATTACCTGCAGTTTTACCGCAAAAATAAAGACCTCTCTGCTGATGCGAGAGAAAAGCTGAAATCCGCGCTTTTGCATGCCCGCAACAACTTCCGCGAGGTCTTTGTGTTAGATTATGTCAACTGGATCAAATACGAGTCACAGGGCAGCTTCCGTCTGAACAAAGTAACGCGTGACATTTTAACGCGCTACTGCCCCTTCTCCCGCGAGATCCGCGCTTCGCTGGCCAACAACCCGCTCTACCAGAATGCTTTTGGCAAGCTGGAGCTTGAAAACAAGAAACAAACAAAACGCCTGCAGGCACTCTACGCGAAGTATGAGGCTGCAGGCGGTGAGATCACTGCGGATCTGAATGAGAATCTGCGGTTCTATCAGATGTAATGATAGTATATAGACAATTGCGAAACTATTTACGTTACATTTTTGGTCATGTGAGCACATGTATGGCAGGCACGCTCCCGCTACTTGTCGCTGGCAGTGGTACATAAGTGACCAAAATACGGTCACTAAGTACCAGCCGCTCCAAAGTGCGCTGCCTGATACATTGTGCCTCACATTCCCTGTTCACATTACTAATAAGTTTCGCAATCAACTAAATGATAGTATCCTTAAACAGTAGATATATCTCCTGTTATACTTTCCACTTCTTGATTTCAACTAGTCCCGGCACGAGTTCCCGGGCGCTGGTGCGCAAAATGATACGCCCCTTTTCGGCTGTGGCTCCGGACGGGTCACCGCCGATTCCGATGGGCTTTCCGTCCTTTGTTTTCCAGTCCTCGGACACCCATCCGATAGACACGCTGCCATAGGGCAGTAATGCTTTGTTTTCCGCGAATGACTGCGGAATACCGGCTTCGCTTGTCTCCAGCTTTACAAGGCTCTCATCCACGGCCATCACCATGGATGTCTCCATCTCTCCGCCATGGAAATCCCAGACATTTCCTTCGGAAACCGTTGCCTTTACATCCGGATGGGAAAACGCGCCGGATGACAGGATAAACGGCGCAATTCCAAGCTCACTGCGAAGTTCCCTGCTGAGCACCTGTACGATCGGCGCATTGCCGCCGTGGCAAATCAGAAACGCCAGCTTTTGAAATCCGTGATGTGCAAGACTCGTTGCAATGTCATAAAGCATATGATAATACGTGTCCGGCCGCATCGTGATGGAGCCGCAGAAATTCTTATGCTCCGTACTTAAACCCACCGGAATGACCGGAAAGATCAGCATCGGAAAATCCGTTTCTCCCGCTTCCTCCAGTGCCTCGGTCAGATACTCACACATCGCCTCCGCAATAATATCATCCGTGCCCAGCGGAGCCTGATTTCCATGCTGCTCCAGCGCTCCCAGCGGAATGAGTACAATCGTCTCTTTTTTATCGACGGCTTCCATCTCCAGCCGCGTCAAATCCCTGTAGTTTCTGATCATGACATGATCTCCTGTCTTACAAAGCTGATTCTGCAAAGGCGGTCATACAGGAAATAACCAACCAGATAGTTGATACCGATCTTTAAAATATTGAAGGGGATCGTTGCCAGTACAATAAAGCTCGTCAGATTGTGGATGGCAGGGTTGACAGCCGCCACGATCTGAATCACGCCGTCAAGCGGCATATCCATAGCCTTTGCGTAGAGCGGCAGTGTAATACATGCATTGCAGAAGCACGCAAATGCAACACGCAGCGGAACGCTCACAAGCATTGCCGTGATGCCTGCCTTTCTCGTCTTTCCCATCTTCTTGTAAATAAACCACAACGGGAAAATGTACATTACGATCGCGATCAAATTTGACAGATCACCCACAAAAGCAGAGCTCGTACCGATCGTTATCAGCTTAATCAAAATCTTCATAACCTCTACACACACTGCCTGCACAGGTCCCATCAGAAACAATGCGATGAGGGAAGGCATATCGGAGAAATCCACCTTGTAAAACGGCGGCATCATCGGGATAGAGATCTCCAGCGACATAAGCACGCCTGCCAGCGCCGCAAGCATCGCTGTGGTGATCAGCGTCTGTGTTGTCCAGATTTTCTTTTTTTCGTTCATATTCAGAACCTCCTTGAAATAAGTAATATGTTTTGAGCAGAAGTCCTAAATTCCCTGAAAAACATAAGAAAAAGAATAAAAAAGATCCCAAACCATCAGGGTTTGAGATCCATGTCATTCAATCGTTCCGCGCTTATCATCCCGGCATCACCGACATCCTAACGCGTATGCTCCTTGAATTTTCTTCTCTCATCCAGACTGTAACTGTCGGTATCGGAATTCCTGCATCCAGGTCACCGATTCATGCCCCGTGTCATCAGCAACCGCCTCTGACATAGGCTCGCGGACTATACCGCCGGTAGGGAATCTCACCCTGCCCCGAAGAATTTATTCGTTTCTGTTCGTCTATGATAGTAGCACGATGCAAGGGATCTGTCAACCGGTTTGTTTGGAGATTGGCGCAATGATAAGGCTCCTTCCTGCATATGAAGCACTTCTTCCTTACCGATCGCTGCTCTCTTCTTCACCGCTGTTCTGCTTCATATAATCAATCACACATTCTCTGGTGTATGTGACTGCCTCCCAGCACTGGTCCACATCGCTCTTATCAACATTATACGCATCCACTCCCGGATAACGGGCGGTAAAATAATATCCATCCGCCTTACTGACAATATTTAGATCAATGATAAAATCAGGTAGATAGGTTTTTAGGAAGCGAAGCAGCGTGCGAAGTGAATGAGACCGGAGGATTGTTGTTGTATCAACAGAAGGATCCGTATATTCCGCAATGACATGTTTCAAATATCTTTCACAAATATTCTGTGCACTATAGCATATCAGGTTACCAACACGTCCTCTTGCCACATCTTCAGACAAATACTGATAATCGTTTTCTGCCATAGAGAAATAAGTCAGTTCTTCTCCCATATGACAATCCCCTCCTTTTTTATGTTTTCCGTAAACTGCCGGATCATCGGAAGCGTATCGCTACGACTGACAATCCCCTGTACCTCCGGCAGTTCAAAATTTTCCGGCGATAATCCAAATTTTAACTGTCTTGCCGTTTCTTCGGCTAAATCGCTGCGCACATACAATAACAGGTCTACATCAGACTCATATTTCTGAGTCCGTCTGGCACAGGAGCCAAAAAGTACCACACGCCTGATATCATCTGCGTATTCCGTTTCAATTTTCTGTAACGCATACCGAATGGACTTCCGATGGCGCTCATCCAGTGAATCAATCATTTGGTTTGCCGTCATAAAATCACACATACCTTTCTTACCAGTTTCTTTCAAAAGCGTCACTTCCAGTACACTGTCTGCTTATTTAATCACCAATATTATACCCGCTCCATCCAAATTTGTACACTTCTTTTCTCAACCCTGATTTTCCTCCAGAATGCGGATAAACTCCTCCGGCTGTTCCCGCACTGACCAGTGCTTGCAGCCCTTAAGCTCATAATATTTTCCGTCCTTGACAGCGTTCGCCGCGCGCCGTACATCCTCCGCAGACACGAGCGGATCATTTTCTCCCTGTATAAAGATCACCGGCATCGGCAGACGCGCCCAGTCATTATCGTAGTTGGGGACACATTCCTTTTTCGTTATCGAACTGATCTGATAGTCATGTATACTTTTGTACGCATCCTGCCGCTTACATGCCTCCCAGACCTCATCTATCAGCTCCGGCGTGATCTTCGCCTTGTCCCCGATCAGCGAATAACCGATCATCCACTTTGCCAGAAAACGGCATTTTGCTATCCGTGCATACCAGACACGCATGTGCTTCTCATTTTTCAGATAATGGTACGTAAAACGATGAAACGACATCTTTCTCGTCACACCCCAGGGATCGATCAAAATCAGGCGCTTTACCCATTCAGGCTCATCCAGCGCAAAGCGCACCGCGATCGCAGCCCCCATAGACAGCCCGGCCAGCGTAAAATCCTGCAGATCAAACGCATTGCACAGCTCGCAGAGAGCCAGCGCATACTTCTGATAAAACTCGGTTCCCGCAATATTCTCCGGATTTTCGCTGGCACCATAGCCCGGCAGATCCGGCGCATAAACCGTATAGTCATCATAGAACAGGCGCTCCATCGTTTCACGCCACGTAAGCATGGCGCTGTCACAGCCCGCACCGTGCAATAACAAAAGTTTCTTTTCCCCGATTCCTTTTTTATACACCCGGACTTTGCCGCAGATGGTATTAATATTGAACTGTTCCATCAGATCCCCTCCCACACAGTATCTCTTGTTTCAGTTTAATCGAAATATCCGCAAATGACAATGACTATTTCCGATCTGTTTTCGACGATATTTTCCGACATGAAAAAACGACCGCCTGCGCGATCGTTTTTTCGAGGAGTTTAGTTATGAAAATGTTACATCTATATAGGGAATTGTTGCTTCAGCATTTCTGCTGATGGTTATACTATAACCGGAAATTGTGTCCTATATGTGAATACTTTCTAAAAGAATTATAAAAATCCTTAATATCTTCTAAAAGAAAACCAAAGAAAAAATGATTTCTCTCCAACGCACACCGCTTCTTCCTTCTTGCCCATACAAACAGGCTGTGCTATACTGGTAATGTCTGTTAAAGGCAGGAGGGGGTCTTTACTTTGATACACAGAAAATTTATGCGCACGAGGCAATTAAAGCCCGGCATGCGGGTCGATCATCCGGTCGCAGACCGCCTGGGACGAGTCCTTGTCGCGCGAGGGGCTACACTGGATGAATACATTATAGATGCCATGCTGAAAATGGGTATCATGAGCGTCTACATACAGGAAATCACAGATGATGATGAGAATGAGCCGATATCTCCTACTGCACAGAAGAACATTGACCGGCTGCGTACCGATGACCGCGCCAAGGTCAGTCTGTCTGCCAGCGTCCGCGAACGTGTCGCGGAAGGCATCCAATATGTATATAACAATACCGATGATCCTGCGCTCGTCCAGACGACGACAAATATCGCAGACAGTCTGATGTCCGCGATTCAGGAAAATGATGCAATGGCCATCGATATCAGCGCGCTGAAGACCAGTGATGAATACACCTTTAAACACAGCGTGGATGTGGCGACCATCTCTATGATTGTTGCCAAAAAAATGGGAATGAGCGACACCGAGATCCATGAGATCGGTGTGACAGGACTGCTGCATGACGTCGGAAAGACAAAGATTCCACCGGAGATCCTGAATAAGCCCGGCCGTCTGGACGATTCCGAATTTGAGATCATGCGCCAACACTCCGTTTACAGCTACCGCATCATCCAAAATAACGCGGATCTGTCAGACGAGATCAAGCTGGGTGTCCTCCAGCATCACGAGAAGATCAACGGTGCCGGCTATCCGATGGCTGTACCCGGGGAAAAGATCACTCCCTATGCCAAGGTACTTGCAGTTGCGGACATTTATGACGCACTCGTGACGGAGCGGCCTTATAAATCGGCATTTTCCCAGCGTGAAGCAGTCGAAATGATCATGTCCATGACACAGGAGCTGGATCTGTTTGCCATGGAAAGCTTCCTGCAGAGCATGATCCTCTACCCCGTCGACTCCATCGTGGAGCTGAGCAACGGCGAAAAAGCCAAGGTCGTCAAAAACAGCCCTTACTATATTTTGCGTCCTACCGTCGTGGGCCTGACCTCCGGAAAAGTATACGATCTGGGCGAGGATCTTTCCTGCGCAAGCATTATCATTCTTTAAAAAAGAGCACAATAAAAATGCCTTTCCTCATCACGAACAGGAAAGGCATTTTTTATATTCCGCTTTTATTCCATTGACTGTGAATGCACGTTTTTCAGTAAAAACAGTACTGACAGCATCAGAATGATCGCTATCGGCAGGCAGAGCCATGCGTTCTGCACAAATCCCGCGATAATATATGACACAAAGGATACCGCCGCTGCCACAATGGCATAGGGAAGCTGCGTAGACACATGATTGACATGGTTACACTGCGCGCCCGCGGATGCCATGATCGT
>JALELN010000041.1 GCA_022771765.1 Lachnospiraceae bacterium
CCGGCAGAGGATCGTGAAAAGATTCCCGGACAGATCGCGGATTACAAAAAGTATGCACCGCTCATTCAGAATGGTGATTATTACCGGATCGCTTCTTATCAGGACAACCATTTGTTTGACTGCTATGAAATTGTCTCAAAGGATAAAAGTGAGGCAGTGGTATTTTTCATACAGGTGTTAAATGAGCCGAATTACCGGAGCAGAAAGATCAGACTGCAGGGACTGGAGGAGAAAGCAACGTATCTGATAGACGGAAAGTCATATTCCGGAGAGGCACTGATGTCGGCAGGACTGATTTTGCAGAGACTGCAGGGCGATTTTCAGGCGCAGATCATAGAAATACTGACAGATTGAGGGAGGTATTATGGCAAAGGCAGTAAAATTAGCAGATATTGCACAAAAACTGGGGGTAAGCACGGTCACTGTTTCCAAAGCATTGTCCGGTCAGAAAGGTGTCAGTGAGGAAATGCGGGAGAAAATTATGCAGCTGGCTGATGAGATGGGATACGTGAAAAATATTGCGACGGAAAAGTCACAGGGACGAAAGAGCTATACCATCGGAGTGGCGGTCGCAGAACGTTATGTGGATGAAAATAAATCATTTTACTGGCAGCTGTATCAGATGACTTCCCAGAAAGCACTGCAGAAAAATTGTTTTACCATGATGGAGGTTGTGGATTATGAAACAGAGCGCATGCACAGACTTCCGAAAATGATCGAGGAAAATAAAGCGGAGGCGATCATTATTATGGGAAGCTTCAAGGTGGAATATGTGCAGTTTTTGCGCAGCAACATACATGTTCCGATGGTTTTTATGGATACGATCGGATGCGATGGAAACTGTGATGCAGTGGTGAGCAATAACATGATGGGTGCCTATCAGATGACCAATTATCTGTTTGAGATGGGACATGAAAGAATCGGATTTGTTGGTACGAGACTGGCGACCGCCAGTATAGACGACCGTTTTTTCGGTTATATGAAATCTGCGATGGAGCACGGCATGAAGCCCAGAGAGGAGTGGCTGATTGATGATCGTGACCGTGAGACCGGCCGTTATGATTTTGAACGATTCCTGAATTTGCCAAAGAACAATATGCCGAGTGCCTTTTTCTGCAATAATGATATCACTGCGCTTGCAATGATTCAAAAACTGCAGGAGAACGGTTACCAGGTTCCGGAGGACATTTCGGTTGTAGGATTCGACAATTTCCAGGCGGATTTATTTAATCAGATTGGGCTTACGACATATGCGATCAATATTCGGGACATGACCCGGAGAGTGGTTCATATTATATTGCGCAAGTTGGAAAATCCGGATTACAGTACAGGTGTATACATGATTGCCGGACGTTTTATTGAGCGGGAGAGTGCGAGGAGGGTAGGACCTCCGGTGCCTTTTGTCTGAAAGCGTTTGGTGTGGTTCCGACATATTTTTTGAATAAATTGATAAAATGATTGACATTATCAAAACCGATAAGGCTGCTGATTGCATGGATATTGAGATCCGAGGTCAGCAGCATTTCTTTTGCTGCTTCCAGGCGTCTGGAGTTTAGGTAGTGCAGCGGCGGTTCGCCAAAGAAGGCAGAAAATTCGCGGCACAGGCGGTATTTACTGATGCCATAGCGTTCCTGACAGGCATTCAGCGAAAAGTCCTTTTCGTAATGATGATCAAACGCATCCTTCATCTCGATCAAATAAGGCGGGATTTCTGCCAGATCTGCAGGAACTGCTGCGCCAGAGAACGGTGCCGTCGGATGATCAGACAGGTACAGTGAAGTGCAGATCCGGTTTAAGAGCTGCTGCATGAAAAGAAACTGTGGCATGGATACATCGCTGCTGATTCCGAAGAGCTGCTGTATACTCTGGTGCAGATGCGAGAATTCCGGAAGCCGGAACACAGGTGCATTTTTTAGTGAAAGTAAATCGCCAAACAATCGGAGCGGATTCCCGGAGAGAAAAAAGATCTTAAACGTCCAAGGCAGAAGTGTACACTGAAGGGAAAAATTCTGGTTGCAGTCTAGCATCAGAAGCAGATCTTTCTTTAGTAGTGTGTTTTCTCCGTTTACTGATAAGGTACCACACCCATCGGTGGTGAATAACAGCATGTAGCAGTCCATAGGCCGAAAAGAAAAAGAAAACAGATTCTCACAGAACAGATTTCCGGCTGCCAGCAGATATGGAAATGCATTGCGATCCGTCTCACTGATTGGCAGAGTGTCGTAGCAATACAGGTTTGGAATCAGGATGCGGGGATCATTTTCGATACTCGTATATTTTTTTACGGAGATATGATTCATATACATTTCAAGAAAGCTCATACATAATCCCTTTCATCAATTTTAAAAATAAGTTAAAAATAAACTAAAAAATGATTTATTATTATTTTAAGTGATAATAGGAAAATATACCATGTAAAATATGCACAAAAAATATCATTAAAAATAGATAATTTAAACAAAAAAATAGATGATCGCAATAATATATGATTAAAAACAATAATAATTGATAACTTAAATTAACAAAGAGATATAATGGAAACAAGTCAGATGAGTCACGAGCATATAACCAAAACAAAAACACAGGGAGGACTCCGATAGGCTAACAAAACTTGGAGGAAATGATAGCTATGAGTATGATAAATGAAATCAGAGAACATCTCACAGAAGTAATCATCCCCTTCTGGAAAAATCTGAGGGATGATGAGTACGGCGGCTATTACGGATGGCTGGATTATGATCTGAAGCTGGACAAAAAGGCAGTGAAGGGCTGCATATTAAACAGCCGCATCACGTGGTTCTTTTCGAATGCGTACACATTGCTGAAGGATGAGAGTCTTTTAGACGAGGCAAGACATGGCTACGAGTTTTTGCGGGATAAGTGCATGGATCGCGAAAACGGTGGCATTTTCTGGTCGCTGAATTATGATGGTACGCCGGAAGATACGACTAAGCACACGTACAATCAGGCATTTGCCATTTACGCGCTGTCTTCTTATTATGAGGCATCCGGTGATGGTGAGGCGCTTGCGCTTGCAAGAGAACTATTTTCACTGATTGAGACGCGTTGCATGGATGATAAGGGCTATCTGGAGGCGTTTGACCGCACGTTCCAGCCGGTGGAAAATGACAAACTTTCCGAGAACGGTGTGATTGCGGAAAAGACGATGAATACGCTGCTCCATGTTTTTGAGGCGTATACGGAGCTGTATCGCGTCTCTGGAGATGAGAATGTCAAACAGCGCCTGATGTGGATTATGGATGTTTTTGTGAAAAAGATTTACAACCCGAATCTGCACCGTCAGGAAGTGTTCTTTGACGCAAATTACACAAGCATCATTGACCTGCACTCCTACGGTCATGACATTGAGACGGCGTGGCTTCTGAACCGCGGCCTTGATGTGCTCGGCGAGGAAAAATATAAAAAGAAGCTGGGACCGGTGATTGATGATCTGACAGAACAGATTTTTGAGGTTGCGTTTAACGGACACTCTCTCGCCAACGAGTGTGAGAAGGGTATTGTCAATTCACACCGGATCTGGTGGGTGCAGGCAGAGACTGTTGTCGGATTTATTAACGGTTACCAGAGACATCCGGAGAGAACCGATTATCTTCAGGCGGCGACTGCTGAGTGGGAGTTTATTAAGGAGCACGTGATTGATCCGCGCGAGGGCTCTGAGTGGTACTGGGAGACCTACGAGGATGGCAGACCGATTGAAGGCCGGCCGATTGTAGAACCGTGGAAATGTCCTTACCATAATGGAAGGATGTGTATGGAAGTGATAAGGAGGGGTATCGATGTTGCATAGCAGATATTATGTTGAATTAGAAAAACAGGAAAAAATTTTAAACCGCAAAAACAGAAAAACAGATTTTTACAACGGTATTTATGACCGTTATGAGTATCCGGTGCTGACAAGAGAGCATATTCCGCTCACTTGGCGCTATGATCTGAATCCGGAGACAAATCCGTATTTTATGGAGCGTCTTGGCATCAATGCTGTGATGAATTCCGGCGCGATTGAGCTGAATGGTAAGTATTATCTGGTTGCCAGAATTGAGGGAAATGACAGAAAGTCTTTCTTTGGCGTAGCAGAGAGTGATAACGGAATCGATGGCTTCCGCTTCTGGGATTACCCGATTCTCCTGGATGATGTGTGCCCGGAGGAGACGAATGTTTACGATATGCGTCTGACCAAGCACGAGGATGGATATATCTATGGTGTATTCTGCTCTGAGAGCAAGGACACCAGCGTGAATGATCTGTCTGCAGCAGTAGCTGCCGCAGGTATCGTGCGCACGAAGGATTTAAAGCACTGGGAGCGTCTGGATAATTTAAAGACACTGCGTTCTCCCCAGCAGAGAAACGTGGTACTTCATCCGGAGTTCGTGAATGGAAAGTATGCGTTCTACACCAGACCGATGGATGATTTTATCGAGACCGGTTCAGGCGGTGGTATCGGATTCGGATTGTGCGATGATATTGAGCACGCAGTTATTGACGAGGAGAAGATGACTTCTTTACGCAAGTATCATACCATCACCGAGGCAAAGAACGGAGCAGGCGCGCCGCCTATCAAGACAGACAAGGGCTGGATTCACATTGCGCATGGTGTGCGTAACACAGCAGCGGGTCTCCGCTATGTGATCTATGCTTTCGCAACTGCGCTGGATGATCCTTCCAAGGTGATTGCAGAACCTTCCGGCATGCTGATCGGACCGAGAGAGGGAGAGCGTGTCGGTGATGTATCAAATGTTGTATTTACAAACGGCGCGATTGCCCGCGATAACGGTGATGTGTACATATACTACGCATCTTCCGATACGCGGATGCACGTGGCTACCACGACCATCGATCGCCTGATTGACTATGTATTCAATACCCCGAAGGATCCGGGACGTTCCGTAGAGTGCGTGGCACAGAGATGTGATCTGATCAAGAAGAACCTGGAGTTTTTAAGCAAGCAGTAAATAGGTTGTCCGGGTTGTTGCTACGAGGACGCGCCTCCCGGTGAATGCCAGCGGTATTGCCAGTCGGTTATGCTTACCGGGTGAATCACGCGGGCGGCACAGAGTACAAGAAATATGAAAAGTACCACACCGTTTTTGCTCGATTCCCCTTTCTGCGCTCCGCTTCGGTCGGGTCAAAGCCGAGGTCATCCCAGACCTCGTTCCCCCCTCGTCGCGGCATGGAAACCGCTGCTTTTGCGACTGTTTTTCGTGCCTTGCTCGGTCGGGCAAAATCGCAAAAGACGGCGTGTACTTTTCTGGTTACATCCGCGCGAACCCGTCGCATAAACGACCTGTCAAATACCGCATGTCATCCACCTGAGCGCTGTTGCACGAAGCCAATATACTTACAAGCATGTTGCCTGTATGAGGTGTCGATTGTCTGGATACTGAATGGTCTGGATATTTCAATGAGCAGCCAGACTGAACAAGCGGCGTTTGATTGAATGACTTTGCGTGATGGAGATGAGACTTTCAAATGGTGGAAGCCATTGCTGACACCATTTGGGTTTTGCAAAGGCTCATCGGAATGGTTCACGCAACGGAATGAAAGCAAATGCGATTGTGAAGGCTGGATGCGGCGTAGAGGCATCAACATCACGTAGAGGCATCAACATTACGTAGAGGCATCAACATTACGTAGTGGAAGAAATAACGTAGAGGATTAAAAAAATTTGGAGGAAAAACGAGTGTCTAAATATAAAATGATTGCACCGGCGGTTCCCAACGTACCGTGGCAGGACAAACCGGAAGGTTTAAAGGGAGCGCCGATCTGGCGTTACAGTGAGAACCCGATCATCGGACGTAACCCGGTGGAGGGCGTGGCACGTATTTTCAACAGTGCCGTAGTTCCGTATGAAGGAAAATTTATCGGAGTATTCCGTGGCGAGCAGACAAACGGCATTCCGTATATTTATCTTGGCAGAAGTGAGGATGCGATCCACTGGGAATTCGACAAGGACAAGATTCCCTTTGTCGATGAGAATGGCGAGCCCTTTATGCCGGTGTACGCATATGATCCGCGTCTCGTGAAGGTAGAGGATACATACTATATCATTTGGTGCCAGGATTTTTACGGCGCTGCCATCGGAATGGCAAAGACAACGGATTTCAAGACATTTGTACGTGTAGAAAATCCGTTCCTGCCCTTTAACCGGAACGCGGTATTATTCCCGCGAAAGATTAATGGCAATTTCGTGATGCTCTCCAGACCGTCCGACAGCGGACACACACCGTTTGGTGACATCTTTATCAGTGAGAGCCCGGATCTCGTATACTGGGGCAAACACCGTCATGTGATGGGCAAAAACCCGGAGTGGTGGGAGGCCTTAAAGATCGGTGGCGGCGCTGCTCCCATCGAGACCAGCGAGGGCTGGCTGTTGTTCTATCACGGCGTTACCGGTACATGCAACGGCTATGTTTATTCCATCGGAGGGGCAATCCTCGATATCGATGAGCCTTCCAGAGTAAAATATCGCTGTGAGAATTTCCTGCTCACCCCCGAGGAGTGGTATGAGGAGCGCGGCTTTGTGCCGAACGTATGCTTCCCCTGCGCAACGATCCATGATTCTGAGACAGGAAAGATTGCCGTTTACTACGGCGCGGCTGACAGCTATGTGGGACTTGCGTTTACACAGCTGGACGAGATTATTGATTATATCAAGGATCACAGCGTGGTCAGAGAGGCTGACACAGAGATTGGAAGAAGATAAGATAGTTCTCTTTTTATAGTTACTATTACTCAATCTTAGGCTGTGGGTATTCCCGCAGCCTCCATAAAAGGGGAACATACTGAAGCATGACTGACGGAGGGCATTGGAGGGAGTATGCTTCAGTTTTTTTGCGCCCTAGTGAGTGGTGTAATTGAAAGCATTACTGCATGCTCTGAGCAGAGTGTGCATGAATCATTTTATTGTAGAAAAGGATGCGTAGGTTTATAATAGTTGAGAAACGAGAAATTTGAGATGGTGGTGGAATAAATAATGTATCGAATTGGAATTGATCTGGGAGGAACCAATATTAAGGTCGGTCTTGTGGATGAGGAGCAGAAGATTGTGCAGGAGGAATTTACACCGACACGTGCCGAACGCCCCGCGGAGGAGGTCATCGCCGACATCGCGAAGGTGGTTTCAGACGTGTTGAAGGATCAGAAGATCGGTTTTGATCAGGTGTCAGGAGTGGGAATCGGATGTCCCGGCATGATTGACGCGAAAAACGGCACCGTTCCCTACTCCAATAATCTGGCCTGGGAACAGGTGCCCTTTGTGGATCTGTTAAAGAAATATCTGCAGCAGGAGTGTGTGGTACGGATTTCCAACGACGCGAACTGCGCGGCACTCGGAGAGGCAAAAGCAGGAGCGGCAAAGGGTGTAGACAATGTTGTACTGCTGACGCTGGGAACCGGAGTCGGCGGCGGAGTGATTATTGATGGCAAAATATTTGAGGGAGCCCATGCCGGTGGAGCCGAGCTGGGACATACATCGCTGATATATGGCGGGGAGATGTGCACCTGTGGCAGAAGCGGCTGTGTGGAGACGTATGTGTCCGCTACCGCCCTGATCCGTGACGCGGCCCGCGCGGCAAAAGAAAATCCCGGTTCACAGATGAACCGCCTGATGGAGGAAAATGACGGTCAGATGAACGGCAAAATCCCCTTTGACGCGATGCAGCAGGGTGACGAGACTGCTACAGCTGTCGTGAATTATTATTTTGATTATCTGGCAGAGGCGATTGCCAATTTTGTCAATCTGTTCCGTCCGGATATCGTACTTCTCTCAGGCGGCATCTGCAATCAGGGCAGCAATCTGACCGATCCGGTGAATGAACGGTTGAAAAAACTTTGTTTTGGAGGTGAAAAGTCACTGATTCCTCCGGTGCGCTGCGCAACGCTTGGCAATTCTGCCGGAATTCTCGGCGCTGCCAACCTGATCGATGCCTGATCAATAATGTGTAGGTATATTTTTGATCGTTGTTAGTCTAAAAAAATTCAAAAAAGAGGTATATCATGTCAGTAATGAAAAATGAGAGCAGAATGGATGAAAACAAAGAATGCCCGCTTCTGTTTCTGAACCCGGTGTTCAAGGAGATGATCTGGGGCGGAAGACGGCTTGCCGATCAGTTCGGCTATGAGATACCGGGAGATGATACCGGAGAGTGCTGGGGCATTTCGGCACATCCCAACGGAGACGATGAGATCCGGGATGGAATTTATGCGGGAAAGAAGTTATCTGAATTGTGGGATACGCACCGTGAACTGTTCGGTGATCTGGAGGGAGATCGTTTCCCGCTTCTTATCAAGATTATTGACGCAAAGGACAACCTGAGTATTCAGGTGCATCCGGACGATGCTTATGCGGCAAAATATGAGAACGGTTCCTTTGGAAAAACAGAGTGCTGGTATATTTTGGACTGCCCGGAGGATGCCGAGCTTGTCGTAGGGCACCACGCAAAGACGAGAGAAGAATTGTCATCCATGATCTACGGTGGTCAGTGGGATGCGCTGATCCGTAAGATTCCCATTCAGAAGGGAGATTTTATCCAGATCGATCCCGGTACGGTACATGCCATTACCACCGGCTGCATGATTCTGGAGACGCAGCAGAATAGCGATATCACCTACCGCGTATATGATTATGACCGGCTCACGAACGGAAAGCCGAGAGAACTGCACGTGGAGAAGAGTATTGATGTGATCACTGTTCCTGCAAAGAGTGTGGATGACAGTGTGAAGCACTACGCGAATCTGCCGGAAAATCAGTGGAATGAGCTGATTACCTGCCCTTATTACAGTGTGTTCAAGCTGAACGTGAAGGGCAGCTTTGAAAAAGAGCAGAACGATCCGTTTTTGAATATCAGTATTCTGGATGGCAGCGGTACACTGAACGGGCAGCCGGTCAAAAAAGGTGATCACCTGATCGTGCCTGCAGGATACGGCACAATGAAATTTGAGGGTGATCTGGAGCTGATCGCTTCTACGGTCGCTCGTTAACCGGTTCACACCTCTTGTCATGGATCTCATATACCCGGTCACAGATGTCCAGCACGGAAGTCCGGTGCGTGGTGACAATACAGGTGCGCGGGTAATCATCCCTGGCAATATTGTGAAGAAGGGCGGCTTCTGTTTCTGTATCCAGTGCGGAGGTGGCCTCATCCAAAAGCAGGATCGGCGATTTTTTTAGCAGTGCCCGCGCGATGGCAAGGCGCTGTGCCTGACCCTCTGAACAACCCTTTCCTCTTTCCCCGAGCGGATGATTGATCTGCTCGGGGAATTTTTTTACAAATTCCCATGCGCATGCCATTTTCAGGGCATCGATGATCTCCTCATCCGTGGCATCCTCTTTTACACCGCGCATGTTTTCCGCAATTGTACCGGAAAACATGGTGTTACCTTGCGGAACATAGGCAAACAGCCGTCTGGTGGAGGGGACGAGCCGCAGTTTTTGTTCGTCTGCGGAGTCGTAGACATACGCCGTGCCCGACTGCGGCCGAAGCAGAGACAGCATAATGCGAAGCAGAGTCGTTTTTCCCTCGCCGGAGGGACCCACCAGCGCGACGATCTCATGGGGATGCGCCTCAAAATCCGTGTGGGAAAAGACCTGTGTGCCGGAATGATAGCTGTAGGACAGATCGGACAGCTGCATGTGGATGCCCGTGTTACGGTTTTTTTCCTGAAATTCATCGACGAGCGCAGCTGATGAAAATGATTCTTTTGGCATGTCCCAAATATCCATCAAACGTCTCGCCGCCACAGAGATGCCGACAGCGGTGGGAATCAGCGAGATGAGCTGGTTTAGCGTGCTGGTCAGTGAGCCGGACAAGGATAAAAACATTGTCATCGTGCCGTAAGTGATGGCGCCGCTCCATACGCGGTAAATACCAAAGGCGTAGCAGCTGTAGGAGATCGCGAGCCCCGCTAAAGACATGATGGCGGAAGCGGTCAGAGACAGCCGCTGAAAGGTCATACGCATGCCGAGATATTCTTTTTGCATGCTGCGCAGCTGGCGGCTGTAGAGCCGAATCATATCAAATGCCTTGATGGTCTGGATGTTGGAGAATGTCTCCTGATTAAAACCGGTCATTTTGGCGTTCATGGCGGCAACGCTCTTGTTTGTTTTCCGCATACTGTGGAGCATGTGGCGTGTGGTGAGGATGCTGACCGGCATGCCGACCATGGCGATCAGCGCAAACCACGGATCATGGTAAAAGACCATAATAAAGGTGCTGATGAAACGCACGGTATATATAATAAGATTCGGAATCCAGCTCAGAATGCCGTTCGAGATCGTGGAGGCATCGTTGCTCCAGCGTGTCAATAAATCACCGGTATGATATTTTTGCAGGGATTCCAGATCAGTGATCAGCATCTTGTCAAATACATCAGCCTTGATCGCATTGTCCACGCTGATGTTGATCTTGTTGGAAAAGTATGTGGATGCCTGGCTCAGAAAAATATTACTCACGTTCAGACCGATAAAAAAGGCAAAGGTGCGCACCAACAGACCGGTCTGGTGACCGGTGATGATATCCACCATGTCACGGGAGACGAGGCTTGAGAGCAGGGAGACTGCCGTCCCCACAAGTCCCAGTGCTGTGTAAAAGATCATCTGCTTCCAATAGCGTTTGGCGTACTGATAGATCCAGAGCATTTCGTCGATCAGATGTCCGTTTTTTTTCTTGCTCAGCTTTTGCAGCCAGCGGTAGATCCGTTGTTTCATGATGAGAGCTTACTCCTTTGTATTTGGTGAGACTTTAGGTGATTGCGAAACTATTTACGTTATTGTGTCTCACATTCCCTGTTCACATTACGAAGAAGTTTCGCAATCACCTAAATATAGTAATTGCCGCCCGAATCCAGTCGCATAAACGATTTACCCTGTTCTCTTCGGATGCGTAGAAGTTCGCAGGCAGGAGCAGCATCATTGTGGAATGCGTCCGATCCCTGTGCGACAGTATCCGTCAGTCGTTTGTGCGACGGGTACCTTCGAAAACCGCGAAAAGTGAACACCGTATTTTGCGATTTTGCCCGACCGAGCAAGGCAGTTAAATTTCATCAATTATTTTCTGTCTGCAGCCGCCGCATTGCGCAAACCGCCTGCCCGAGCGCGATTCCTCCGTCGTTGGCGGGAATCAGGTGATGTGTGAGCACCCGAAAGCCGGACTTTTCCAGACGTTCCCTGGACAGTTGAAGCAGCAGTCGGTTACAAAAACAGCCGCCGGAAAGTGCCACGGTTCCCAGCCCGGTGCGTGCGCGGATCTTCCGGCAGGCGGCACTCACGCCGTCCGCAAGTGCCTCGTGGAACAGATATGCCAAAGTCTCCACGGGTTGACCCGACATGCGTCCCCGGATCAAAGCCTCCAAAAGAGAAGTGTAGTCCAGTGCGATAAATGCATGATCATCAGCTTCCTTCAGGGGCATCCGAAAGGCTGCTTCCGCCGCATACTGTAACGCCATCGCCGCCTCCCCCTCAAAGGTAGAGCTGTTTTTGATGCCGAGCAGTGCGCTGACTGCATCAAAAAGTCGCCCCGCACTGGTCGAGGTCACACAGCCCAATCCTGCAGCCTGCGCGGCTGCCAGCATCTCCACGGTATGCGCATCGCACAACCCCAGCTGCGGAGCCAATGCTGCTGTCTCACTTTTCCCATACTGCGCAAGCAGCATAGACACCGCAATGCGCCAGCCCTCTCTTGCCGCCGTGTCACCGCCCATCTGCACAAAGGGTGACAGACTGCCCGCACGCGTAAAACCGTCAATATCCGCCACCAGAAACTCGCCGCCCCACACCGTTCCGTCCGTGCCGTAACCGGTTCCGTCAAAGGCGACACCGATCACCCGCTCCGAAAGCGCGTCGTTCTCTGCCATACATGATAAAATATGGGCGAAGTGATGCTGTACTTCAAAAACAGGCAGCCCCAGCGTTTTTGCGTAAGCCGACGTCCGATAATCCGGGTGCAGGTCACATGCCACAGCTTCCGGTTTTACCTCAAACAACTCCAGCATACGCGTGACCGTCTCAGACAATGCCTGTTCTGATCGCAAATCCGACAGATCACCGACATATGGTGACGGATAAAAAAAACTGCCCTTTCCGATACAGAACGTATTTTTCAGCTCACCGCCAACCGCCAGCACCTGTCCCTTCCAATCCTGCGACACCGCCGTTGGCAATGGCGCATATCCCCGTGAACGGCGTAGCATAAACGGTTCTCCCGCAGAAGCTTCCACAACGGAATCATCCGCCCGGATGAGAATCTCCCGATCATTGGAAAGGACAATATCACACAAGTCTGACAGTTGCTCTTTCACCTCCGCGTCGTTACGGCAGATCGGCGCGCCTCCCCGGTTGCCACTGGTCATAACAAGCACATCGGGGAAATCCGCATCTGATCTGTCTGACGGATCGCCAAACAACAAGAGTTGCAACGGAGCATAAGGCAGCATCACGCCCAGCGTCGGATTGTCCGGTGCCACTGAATGTGTGACCAGAGTGTACGACGGCACAGCGGGCATCTCTACCGGTGTACCTTGTGCCTGCGTGCTTTCCTCTGCCTCGTCTTCGCATCGCTTCCGGCAGATCACGATCGGCTTCTGCGGGCTGTCCAACAGTTCTGCACGCGCATCGTCAATCTCGCAGATGCGCTTCGCCACCTCCGGATCCCGCGCCATCACGGCAAAGGGCTTCGCCGGTCGGCTTTTTCGCCCGCGAAGCAGCGCTACCGCCGCCTCATTTCCGGCATCGCAGCACAGATGAAAGCCTCCGATACCTTTAACAGCAGCAATTCCGCCTGCACGAATCACATCTCTTGTTCTCCGGATTGCCTCTGCACCCCGCACCGTCGGCTCGTCCAAAAGATACACCTGCGGACCACAGTCCGGACAGCACACCGGCTGCGCATCATAACGGCGGTCACCCATCCTCTCATATTCCGACGCACACTTCGGACACATGGAAAACTCTGACATGGTTGTCCGTGTACGGTCGTAAGGCATCTGCTTTAAGATCGTCAGCCTCGGTCCGCATGACGTACAATTGATAAACGGATGCAGATAGCGCCGATTGTTTTTATCAAATAATTCAGTTTTACAAGTGGGACAGATTGCGATATCCGGGGACACGAAAATGTCACCGGATCTTTTTTTGCTCTTGATGATCCGAAAATCAGCAAACGGCTCCAAGGCTTGCTCTGTCACATCCATTTTCAGTATGACAGACCGCTCCGGAGCGGAGTGTTTCAGATCCTTTTGAAATCGCATCAGCGCAGGCGCTTCTCCCTGTACAATGATCTCCACAAAGGAACCCTTGTTACAGACGCTGCCACGCAGACCGCCGGCCGCCGCAAGACGGCTGACGAAGGGGCGAAAACCCACGCCCTGCACGATGCCATAGACTCGTATTTTTAACTGCTTCATATTCGCTCACTTCCCACGCAGGATGGCAGATGCCATGCTTTGTTGTCAGAGTTTTTTATATTATAGCATACATGAAGCTCTAATTCCAACATTATCTTCATTTTTTCACGATTTCGCCACCAAGAATCACTTCCTGCACCGACAGATCTGCGCGGGATAATAACACGCAGTCTCCGTACGCTCCATCGGCAATGCGCCCGTGTAACGCCTCCACACCGATCGACTTTGCCGGATTGTAGGTTGCGCAGCGCACAGCTGTCTCCAGCGGAATTCCCATTGACACCGCTGTCCGCATGCAGTCCATCAGGTTCGTCACAGAACCGGCCAGCGTGCCATCCGCCAGTGTCGCACGATTGCCTTTCACATCCACATCCAGCCCGCCGAGGGTATACGCACCATCTGCCATACCTGTCGCCCGCATGCTGTCACTGATCAGAATCATTCGTTCGCCGCCAAACAATTTAAATGCCGCACGCACTGCAGACGGATGCACATGCACGCCATCGCAGATCAACTCCGGCATGACATGTGAAGCATCAGCAGCTGCACCGATCACGCCCGGCGCGCGGTGGCTAAATCCGGGCATGGCATTAAAACAGTGCGTCACATGGTCAGCGCCCAACCCAAATGCCTCAAACGCAACATCATAATCACTCATTGTATGTCCCAGTGAGATATGTACCTGCTCATGCAGTTCGCTGATAAAATCCATCGCGCCGGCCATCTCCGGTGCGATCGTGATGAGGCGGACCAGTCCGCGCGCCGCCTCCTGCAGCCGTCGGAACATCCCGATATCCGGGCTTGCAATATATGCCGGATTTTGCGCGCCTTTCTTTTCTGCGGAAATAAAAGGGCCCTCCAGATGAATGCCGCAAAGCCTTGCCTTCTGCCTGCCACCTGCCCCCGCCTGGTTGCCGGACGAATAGGCATATGCATTTTCACAGATCCCCCGCAGCATTTCCTCTGATAAAGTCATCGCGGCCGGACAAATTGCCGTGATGCCGCTTCGCAGCTCATAGTCTCCGATAGCCTCCATCGCCTCCGGTGTGCCGTCTGAAAAATCATAGCCCCCGCAGCCGTGAAAATGCACATCCACCAGACCCGGTATCAGATAATTCTCCTGTGCGTCAATCACCGTTTCCCTTTCCCCTGGCAGCCGGCCGCGGTCAGAAAAATAACCGTTTTCGATCACTGTATCCTTTTTTACAAAACCCTGTTCCGTCGTGAAAACATACGCGTTTTTTATAATCATCGTCATCCCCTGAATACCGTTGTCCTCTGCCCTTCCATCCGGTCCTTACCCGTTCCCAATTACCTTCCGGCCACCTGTGCAGCCAGATCCGGAAAGATCGACAGGGATCGCTTCAAAATACCATTCATCTGCGCAATCGCTGTTCCGTAATTTGTCACGGGTGTGCCCTGTGCAGCCGCCTGTTCCATATGCGCCAGCACCTCGCGCTCCGTCAGCATACAGCCACCACAGTGCAGAATCAGCTCATAGCCGGAAACATCATCCGGGAAGCCTTTTCCGGAAGTAAATTCCAGAGACAACTCCTTACCCGTGTACTCCCGCAGCCATTTCGGCAGTTTTTCCGTTCCGATATCACCGCACTGTCTGTGGTGCGTACAGCCCTCACAGATCAGCACTTTATCGCCGTTAGACAGGTCATCCAGCTTCGCTGCGCCGGATACCGCCAGCTCCAGAAAGCCCTTATGGCGCGCCATCAAAATCGAGAAGGAAGTGAGCGGCACCTCTTCCGCAACATCTGCCGCGACTTTTTTAAAGGCCTGCGAATCGGTAATCACCATCGCCGGTGGATTACGAAGCTCCTCCAATGTGTGCTTCAGCTCATTTTCCTTGACGACGAGTGCCCGCGCGTCCGCATCCAGAATATCACGGATCGTCTGCTGCTGCGGCAGAATCAGTCTGCCCTTCGGAGCTGCCGAATCAATCGGCACGACCAGCACCAGCAGATCTCCCGGATGAATCAGATCTGCCACCAGCGGGACCGACTCCTGCTGCCCCTTTGCCAGCGCCCCGATGGCATCCTTCAGTTCTTTGATGCCGTTTCCGGTTTTTGCGCTCACCCACAACTGGCGCTCGATGGGCACACCGGGCAGTTCCACTGCCGGCGCGTGTTCGTCAGACTTATTCCACGCAATTAGATATGGCACTTTTCGCTCCTCAATCAGCGCTAACAGCTCCCGGTCCGTCTCCTGCACACCTGCTTCCACATCAATGACGAGCACCGCCACATCGATCGTGCGCAGCACTGCCCGGGTGCGTGCCACACGCTTTTCTCCCAGCTCTCCGAGATCGTCAAAACCCGGCGTATCCACGATCACTACCGGACCGATTGGCAATAGCTCCATCGACTTTTTCACAGGATCTGTCGTTGTTCCGGCAGTGTCACTCACAACCGATAATTCCTGCGCTGTAATCGCATTGACAAGACTGGATTTTCCTGCGTTGCGACATCCGAAGAAACCAATGTGGACGCGCTCTGCACTCACTACATCATTCATACTCATAATTGTTCCTCCTTAGCGACAGATCAGAACGTCATCTTGATCTGCCCCATTTTTGTTACGACTCACTATTTTTCTATACTATAAGCTGTTCATTTGCAACCCGTCAATCATTTTCGAAGCATCTGTAAATTTTCTAATTTTATAAAGAATGTGCCCCGGCACATTCTCGCGCCGAGCGCGGTCGCTTGCGACATCCTACATCTTCGCGCGAGTGCGCATTCTGCCGGAGGCTTTTATCGTATAGGAGACGAAGTTTCCTATACGATAAAGAAACCATGCGTATATATATACCACACCGCCAGTCCGATCGCCGCCACAGCTGCCAGCCGAAGCGTCCAGCACAGCATCCACACCCACGCATGCCGCCCGATCTTGCCCTTTCGGATCCATGCTCCCATCTGAGCCGCTTTTGCCTGATTGCACCGATAACAGGCAGGCACCAGATTCTTCTCGCTGTTGAGATCGTCGATCCCCTGCCGTTTCAGCTTTTTTTGCAACTCCGGATCTCTTGATACCTTTGCCACCGGGTAAAGATGGTCGACGGTCACGTTCTTTTTCGACACCGGCCTGCCGCAATAAGAACAAAAATAAAACAGTCCGAACACCGGATCATGATTGCGCAAAAACCGCGCCCGGTAACTGGATCCCCGCGTACCATACCGGTTATCAATATAAAATTTTAAATGCTTTTCCCTGCAGTATTCCTTCAGTCGTTCCAGCTTCCGCTCCGTGACCAGTCCCCGATATTTTTTTCCTTCACCCCGGTCCAGTCCGAACCGGCGCAATCGAAAATGATAGCGGAGTATCCCGCGTGATCGACAGTCCACCACCACCGGTATTCTCATAATATTTGTATTCCTCTTTGACTCGTAGTATCTGTTCCCTTCCGTCCGATCCTGCCGGATGGGAAGCGTTACTCACATTATAAATTCCGCATCCCACACCGTCAATCTCATTTTTGATCCGGCACAGAGGCAGCATATCTGAAATTTTTTCTTGCATTTTTACACATGGTCTGCTAATATGGCTTTGATGCATCACAAAAAATTACATACGCCCGCACGGGCGAGACAGTTCGTGACCATCCTGTCTATAAACAAAACTAGGGATTGGAGCTAAAACCGGCTTCTCTTATTTGCAATACGATGGGCACATCTGTGCTCTTTTTTTATGCTTAAAAATGAAAGGAACTTCTATGAATACTGCTTTTGATCCGGTGCGCTACAGCGTGATTACCGAAAAAAATCCACGTGAGATCGTCATGCTGCGCGGAAGCGGCTGCAAATGGCGCCACTGCAGATTCTGCGACTATCATCTCGACTTCTCGAAGGATGCTGCTGCCAACTATGCACTCAACAGCGAGGTGCTGGCTAAAGTGCGCGGCCTGTACGGAAAGCTGGAGGTCATCAACTCCGGCAGTCTGATGGATCTGGACAAAGACACATTGGCACTCATCCGCGACATTTGCCTGCAAAAAAACATCCGTGAGCTGCATTTTGAATGCCACTGGATGCACCGGAACGAACTTCCGGCATACCGCGCATTTTTTACGGATTATGGCATCGCTGTCAAGATCAAGATTGGTGTCGAGACCTTCGATGCGGATTTTCGCGAGCACGTGCTGGATAAGGGCATCGATGAAACAGATCCCGCAATCATCTCGGAGGGCTTCGACGAGGTGTGTCTGCTCTTCGGTCTGACCGGACAGACAGCCGCCTCCATGAGAAACGATATTGAAACCGGGCTTACGCATTTCGAGCGTGTCTGCGTCAATCTCATGGTCGAAAACAGCACATCCATCAAGCCTGACACATCGGTACTCGCAGATTTTATGGAACAGATCTATCCTTTCTACCGCGATGATCCCCGCGTAGACATCTTACTGAATAACACCGACTTCGGCGTTGGAAAGGAAAAAACACATGAATGAACTATTACTTATCGGATCACTAATCGTGGTCTTTGCACTTGTTTTACTGTTTTTTCATCTGTTTGGAAAAACAGGCCTCTACTGCTGGACAGCCTTTGCCACCATTACAGCAAACATTGAGGTGCTGATCGTCGTCAATGCCTTCGGCATGGAGCAGACACTTGGCAACATCCTGTTTGCCTCCACTTTTCTGGTGACAGACCTGCTCAGCGAATTTTATGGAAAAGAAGCTTCCCAAAAGGCCGTAAATATCGGGATTGCCTGCTCACTTGCCTTCATCCTGATCTCGCAGTCATGGCTGCACTATGTGCCGTCAGAGAGCGACTGGGCAATGCCTCATATGCAGGCCATCTTCTCCAATACACCCCGGCTGATGCTGACAAGCTTTCTCGTGTATGCCATCTGCCAGCGGTTTGATGTGTGGGCATACCACGGATGGTGGACATTCACCACCAAAAAATGTGGTGACTCCAAGCGTTTTTTGTGGCTTCGTAACAATGGCTCCACACTGCTGTCACAGCTTTTAAACTCGCTGCTGTTCACCTTTGGCGCATTTGCCGGCATTTACAAGTTGCCGACACTAATCTCGATCTTCTGGTCGAGCTATCTCATATTTATTGTGACCAGTCTTGCCGATACACCGGTCATGTATCTGGCGCGCTATCTGGTCGACAAAAAAGGAAAGCCGGAGGATTGATCCCCGGCTTTCCTTTTCTATTTTCTATTCTGCATCTCTTTCTAAAATTTCTTCCGAATCTTTTTTCTTGACAATCATGATAATCACGCTGCGTGCAGACAATTCATAGCACCCGGTGGTGATCACTTCATCAATCGGCAGCTTTCCACCCCGCGCCGTATCCGCGATCAGCACCCACTCAAAACCGGCAGGCGGATCGGGGAAGGTCGTCTGAAGCGGCTCCCAGTAACTGTTCACCCCAACATATACGAGATCATCCTCGTCATCATCATTTTTTCCCGCATAGAGAAGACCGATCAGACGCGCGTTATTGCCGCAGTCGGCGTTCCACTTTCTGCCATGATGGTAGGAAATATCCGCAAAACCACAGGACGCAGGATTTGTCGGTTTACGCAGCACCGGATGCTCCTTGCGAAAATGAATCATAAAACGGGCAAACTCAAACACATCCGCATAAGTTTCCTTGCGCGTCCAGTCCAGCCACGAGATCTCATTATCCTGACAATAGGCATTGTTATTTCCACTCTGCGTATTGCAGAACTCATCCCCTGCGAAAAACATGGCAGGCCCCCTGCTACACATCAGTGTCGCAAAGGCGTTTTTAATCATACGGCGGCGCAGCTCCATCACCTGCGGATCATCCGTCTCACCCTCGCATCCACAATTCCAGCTGTTACCGTTATTGTCCCCATCCGTATTATTCCAGCCATTCGCCTCATTGTGCTTCGTATTGTAGGAATAGAGATCGTACAGCGTAAACCCATCATGACAGGTCAGGAAATTGACCGAAGCGCTCTGTCCGCGCACAATCGGATCATAAATATCCCGGGAACCGGTCATTCGGGCCACAGCCGCCGGAGCCATGCCGTCATCCCCCTTCAGGAAACGGCGCATATCATCCCGGTATCTTCCGTTCCACTCTGCCCAGCGGTTCCAGCTGGGGAACGAACCTACCTGATAAAGTCCGCCCGCGTCCCAGGCCTCGGCAATCAGCTTGACACCGGATAAAATCTGGTCAAAGGCCATGTTTTCAAGCAACGGCGGATTACCCATCGGCGCGCCGTTCTGATCGCGGCTCAGAATGGAAGCCAGATCAAACCGGAAGCCGTCCACCCGGTATTCCACCACCCAGTAGCGCAGACAATCCATAATAAACTGGCGCACAATCGGATGATTGCAATTCATACTGTTGCCGCAGCCACTGAAATTGTAATAGTAGCCCTCCGGAGTAAGCATATAATAAATTTTGTTGTCAATTCCCTTAAAGGAAAACGTCGGACCCATGTCATTTCCCTCTGCCGTATGGTTGAACACAACATCTAAAATGACCTCGATCCCATTCTCATGAAGTTCACGGATCAGCCGTTTCAGCTCATCTCCCTCATGATTATGCTCCTGCACGTAGGAATAACTCGTATTGGGAGCAAAAAAGCATACAGTATTATAACCCCAGTAATCCAGCAGTTTTCGTCCGTCGTGCTCCCGGGCGGAATCCATCTCGTCAAACTCAAAAATCGGCATCAGTTCCACCGCATTGACACCCAGTTCTTTTAAATACGGAATTTTTTCACGGATCCCCTCAAAGGTACCGCGCGCGTTTACCCCGGACGAAGGATCCATCGTGAACCCGCGCACATGCAGCTCATAAATGATCAGATCCTCCAGCTTGTTTTCCAGCTGTTTTTTCGCGCCCCAGTCAAAATTGTTCTCAACAACACGCGCTTTATAGACGTGCTCGCCCTCGAACTTCTCGCCCCACTCGCGCTGCTCCGTCACTGCCCGCGCATACGGGTCCAGAAGAATCGCATTCTTATCAAACCTATGTCCCTTCACTTCGTCGTATGGTCCGTCAAACTGATAAGCGTACTCAAAATCCTCTATATCGAGTCCAAACACAAACATCGAATAGGTACTTCCAATCCGGTAATTGTCTGGAAACGGCAGCTTGGCGTAAGGTTCCTTCTCGCGGGGATGAAACAGCAGCAGCGTACAGCTCGTGGCGTAATGGGAGCTGATCGTAAAGCTCACGCCTCCTCTGCCCTGTGTCGCTCCATTTGTATGATAAAAACCCGGTCGCACCTGAAAGCCTGCGATTTCATCCAGCGGCTGTAACTGCTGTCCTCTGACAGGTTCTGTGATTCTTGGTCTGCTAAACATTTCAACTTGCCTCCATTGATTCTATTAAAAATTCTTTTCCGGAAATCATATCATAAGAAAGACCATGGCACTCCGGGCAACTACAGTCATCCGTACCATGCGCATCAAATGCAAATTCCCGCCCGCAGTCTCTGCACCGGAACACGATCGGCATCATCTCGATCTGCAAAACCGCGCCCTCCGCAGGCGTTCCCTTTGTAAGATAGTCAAAATAGTGCTGCAGCCATTTTTCCTCATAGCCCTGCATCACACCTATCTTTAATGAAATGGTATGAATTTTTGTTAAATGTTGCTCCTCCAGCGTAGAAAGTGCCAGATTCAGAAGATTCGTCGTTACTGATAATTCGTGCATAACATACCCTTTTTCCCGCGCGCCTATACCGGCGCCCAAAAACTCTATTTTATTCATCGACAATTTTTTTCATTACCTTAGATTTTTTTACATTTTCGAAAACGTTTTCGTGTTTTACAGACAAAAAAAGAACCCGATTCCTCAGGTTCTTTTTTCCACCTCAAAGCACACGATCCTGTTTTTTAAGCCTGCACTGCGCTATCTTCAGGTACAGACACCAGATTTGCGCGGATCAGTACCTTTTTCAGCTCCGGGCCGACAATCACAAGCACAACGATCTTCACCAGATCAAAGCCGACGTACGGGATGACACCCGCCGCCAGTGCCTGACCAAAGGTCATGTCCGCAACATACGCAAGCCAGATCGTACCAAACACATAAGCAACCCCGATGCCCAGAATCATACCGACAGCCGACACCAGACGGTTTTTCCAGAAACGATCAATAAAAAATCCACTGATCAGCGCCGTAAAAACAAATCCAATCAGATAGCCCCCGGTGGGTCCGAGCAGTTTTGCCGGTCCGCCGGAAAAACCGGAAAATACCGGAAGACCTACCAGACCAAGCAATAGATAAACAATAAACGCAATCGTTCCGCGCCACATCCCCACTGCGTACACCGCCAGATAAATACCGATCATAGTCAGAGAGATCGGAACCGGGCTGAAGGGCAGGGGCACCGACAAGGGTCCGAGCACACAAATAATTGCTGCCATGAGAGCTGTAAGGGTAAGTTCTTTTGTCTTTGAATTCATCACACAATATCCTCCATTTTTGATTCTTCGGACATTGTAAACGATACGCAGACAATTGTCAACCCATCTTTACTATCGGTTTACATTTTGTGATTACTCTCATATAATCATGCTCTGCCATCCGGCTTGCTCATCTTCCCGGCGTCTGCATGCACAGCGGCAGTTCCATCCGGTTCTGCTCCAAAAGCGCTCCATCGGACAGAATGGTTTTGCAGTCCCCGTCTGCCGCAATTTTACCATGTGACAGCAGGATCACCCGGTCACAAGTCTCCAGAATCATGTCCAGATCATGGGAAGCGATAAGTTTTGTCTGCGGAAGCGCCTGTATCGTGCGGATGACCATCCGCCGGTTCACCGGATCCAGAGTGGCGGAGGGCTCATCCATCAGGATCACCTCCGGCCGCATGGCAAGAACCGTAGCGATCGCCGCCATCTTTTTCTCACCGCCTGAAAGCTTGTGATTGTGGCGGTATTTCAGTTCCTGCAGACCAAGCTGGTCCAGCACTTCATCCACCCGCGCCTCTGCCGCTTCCCTGCTCAGCCCGTAATTGCGCAGACCAAACATGAGATCCTCAAAGACCGTCGGCATAAACATCTGATTATCCGAATCCTGCAGCACATATCCCGTTTTTTGGCGGATCACAGGCAGATTCGTCCTTGCTACCGGCAGACCGTCCACAAGAATCGTTCCTTCCCCGTGTAAAAGCCCCGGGATCAGCTTCATGATCGTGGATTTTCCTGCCCCATTGGCTCCGATCAGTCCCACAGTCTCGCCTTTTTTTATCGTCAGATTGATCTTTTGCAGAACCGGCGTTTTGCTGTCATATGAAAATGATACATTTTGAAATTCAATCAATTTCTTCACCTCGCAACGCAACTGGCGTGTCATTTTTCAACACCGTCTATCTCACAAACAGATTCCCGATCAGCTGCGCGATATTTACCAGCCGCGCGCACAAAAGCAGGCAGATACTGATGAGCATAAACAGCACACTGTCCGCGCCGCAGGCGGGAATATCCATATAATAAAACTCTCCCCGAAATCCCCGGAGCACCATACTCTGATAGAGTTCCTGCGCCCGGTCCATACTGCGCAGCAAAAGCTGTCCCAAAAAGGAGCCCCACGCGGAAATATGGATCCCCTTCTGTCCCGGGGCACGAAGACTGTACGCCTGTGCCATGACGGCTGCCTCCCCCATCATGACTCCGATATATCGATAAATCAAAAGAAACAGCGTCGTCAGCACTGCCGGCACATGAAGCCTGCGCAGCGCGCCGCAGAGCGCGTCCACCGGAGTTGTCGCAACAAGCAAAAAGGATGCCATGAGTGCCAGACATCCCTTCAGCATTAGAGTGATCATAGATATGACACCTCCGGTAATGACCAGATTACCGATCTGCGCCAGAGGCACATGGTCGAAAAACGGATTTGCCAGACCGACCGCACACACCAGCGGCAGCACCACGCGAAGCTTATAGAAGCACACGTGTACCGGTATCCCTGCCAGTTGAAACAGTATGACCGGATACAAGATCATGACGATCAACCCGGAAAGATCATATTTATGAAATGATACCACTATGAAAATATATGTAACCGTAACAAATAGCTTGCACAGCGGATGCAGTCGGTGGACAACGGATGTTCCCGCCGCCAACGCGTCCATCTCCCGAAGTTCTGCCTGTGCGCGTGACAATTGATCCATACCAGAGTTTCCCCAAACTATTCCGTACTTTTACAGCTGCGTCTTTTTTTTCTGAAAAATCCCCCTGCCACGCACATCAGAACTGCCGCTCCCGCCACGATCGCTGAACCGACCAGTCCCGACACACTCGTGCCCGCGGTACTGTCACTTCCCCGGAACGCATAATCCGGCAAAAATGCCGTTTTCTCCTGAATCTCACCTGACACCCGGGCAGCCTCGCTGGAAACACCGTAATTCTCCTCATCGAGGCCCATATTTTCCCTGTATCCCGCTTCGGAATTCCCAAACATCGACCATTCCAGTCCGTCCGGATTTCCGCTTGCAAACAGGGAAAGACCGCCGCCCACGATCACGACAGCTGCCGCGAGGATCGCGATGGTCGTTTTGAGCGAACATCTGCTCTTTGTCTTTTCCGCTCCCCCTGAAAGCCCGGTGAGAAGCTCCGGACGTGCTTCATAGACAAACAGAAGAACCGCCGCAGTAATTAAGCCCTCCACCAGACCAATGGCCAGATGAATCGGCAGCATGATGCCGACAAATGCAGCAAAGGGCAGCTCCGTAATACCGGATGCGGATGTCTCCAAAACAACCGAGAATGCACCCATCTGAAGCGTGAGCACACACCCGAGGATCGAAGCAAGCGCTATCTTTATCCGATCCGTATTCTTTTTTTCTGCACACAGATGACTGTGCATGATCGGTTTCCAGATGAGATAATATCCAATGAAGCATCCGTAAAATGCCATGTTCCAGCAGTTCGCGCCCAGCGCCAGCAAGCCCCCGTCCGCAAAGAACAGACACTGGATCGCCAGTATCACCACCATCGACAAAAAGCCCGCCTGCGGACCCAACAGCGCCGAGAGCAGCATGCCTCCACACAGATGCCCGGAAGATCCCGTGCCCGGAATCGTGTAGTTAATCATCTGTCCGGCAAAAACCAGCGCCGCTGTCACTGCCATCACGGGCAGTTTTTCCTTTTTCTCATCATTTCTAAGCGCCTTTGCGGAAATCCCCACAACCACGCCGGAAGCCGCATACATCGTCGCTGCCACCTGCGGTGCCAGCAAAGCGTCTGCCATATGCATATCCAATACCTCTCTTTACTCCTGCCTGTTTCCGTGGCAACCAAAGCAGCCACCCATTTTCAACATTGGTATTGTAGCATCCGTTTTTCCGTTTTCCAAGCCCCACCGGGGGTTAATTTTCATTCTCCCGGATCGCTTTTGATCACTTTGCCGGTATTCCACAACAACGCGGTACGCCGCGCGGCAGTAAGCCGCTCTTCCTCCGACTTAAAATCGATATTCACCGAATGGGCGCCGCACTCCGTACACATCACATAATAAGAACTTCCGCTCTCCTCCTCCAGCGTGCCTGTGCCGCCGCAGACCGGGCAGTCATGTACATCCACTAATTCATATATATCCATGTTCTTTTTCCTTTCTGTAT
>JALELN010000046.1 GCA_022771765.1 Lachnospiraceae bacterium
GATGACCGGTTATGAAATAAAAAAAAGGCTTGATACGACACTCCGTTTTTTCTGGGGCGGCAG
This sequence comes from Lachnospiraceae bacterium, assembly GCA_022771765.1. Classification (GTDB taxonomy): domain Bacteria; phylum Bacillota; class Clostridia; order Lachnospirales; family Lachnospiraceae; genus W0P33-017. The sequence goes on from JALELN010000046.1 coordinate 64, forward strand.
CTATGGAAGTATCTATCCGACTCTAAACCAGCTGGAAACGGAAGGCAAAGTGACGAAGGAAGATACCAGTTCCAATGGGCGGGAGAAGATTTCATATTTGATTACAGCGTATGGAAAAGAAACATTAAAAGAGTGGTTGAAAAAACCGGCGGAAAAAGATGAACTTCGATACGAGACACTTTTAAAGCTCTTCTTTGGAAACGAGAACGGCTTCGAGGGAGCAAAAGAGCACATTGAACGATTTGAAGAGAAGTGCAGAAGCGAATTAGCTGTATTAAATATGTTTGCAGAAAATCTGATGCAGTATTTGGAGGATGATACCCATAAGTATTATTACTTAACGGTTCGGTTTGGTATTAAGACATATGAGGCATATCTGGCGTGGTGCAAAGAGGCAAAAGAACAGATCAAGGAGTGGGAGAAAAAATGAAAACAGCAATTGTATATTATTCAATGTCGGGAAATACAAAATATGCAGCAGATAAAATTGCAGAAAAAATAGGAGCAGATATCATCCGAATCGAACCGGTCAAAGCATATCCTGATCAAGGCGCAAAAAAGTTTATCTGGGGTGGAAAAAGCGCTGTCATGGGAGAACCCCCTGCATTACAATCTTATGAATTCAGCGCAGAGAAGTATGACAGGATCATTTTGGGTACTCCGGTATGGGCCAGTACGTTTGCATCGCCGATCAGATCTTTTCTAAAAGAGAATCCTGATATTCAAGGGAAGAAGTTGGCTGTATTTACATGTTTTAGCGGCGGTGGTGCGGATAAGGTGATTGAAAAAATGGAAAAATATATTGGTATTGAAGAGTTTGAAGCAGAACTGATCCTTGTCGATCCAAAAGAAAATGTGAAGGCGGAAAATGATGAAAAGATAGATGTGTTTTGTGATATGGTAAAGCAAAATGGGAAATGAATAATAAGGATTTTTCGCAGGGCGTATCACCGGAAATGGTGGTGCGCCTTTTGAAGTTTCATAACAGATATCTGAAAAATTGACACATTTAGGTGAAGAAAATGCCTATACACAGAAAGTGCGTCATTGTAAAATTTCAAGTAGAAAGGATTTATCAAAATGAAGAAGACTATGAAAATTTCAATTATTATTCTTATCATTTTTGTAATACTTATTGTGGTGGGAAAGAATATTCTTTTTCCACGATACGAGGAAATAGAGGTCACTGGTAAATATGAGATTGGAAGTGAAGATTATTGGGTGACAGAGGAAAAGGAGGATCCATTTTCAAAGGATGGAAGCGCGAGAGAGGTACAGGTTCGCGTCTGGTATCCCAAAGATTATGCTGATCCGGATACAAAATTACCTGTGGTGATTGCCTCGCATGGTTCCTGCGGAACGATAGACAATAATCTTAGCCTTTACAGGGAATTTGCCAGTCATGGTTATGTTGTTTTGGCTGTCGGTCATCCGGGTCATGCGTTCAGTGTCACTCATTCGAATGGAAAAAAACAGTCGGTTAGTATGGATTATCTGAAGGAAATGAGTGGAATGGATCCGCAATCAAAGCCTGAGGATGCCGCAAAACTATTTGCAGAATGGATGGAACTGAGAATGACGGATCTTTCCGTGGTGATGGACGATTTTGTGGAGAAATCGAATCAGGATCCTGACAGATTTGAAAGTGCAGATGCGAGCCACTTTGTTACACTTGGTCATTCAGCGGGTGGTTCGGCTGCTTTGGGAATGGCAAGAATCCGGGCAGATGTAGTAGGAGTCATTGCCTTGGAGTCTCCTTGTATGTATGATATCAAAGGGGTGGCAGATGGAGATTATATCATGGATGAATCCGATTATGAGATTCCGATCCTTAATGTTTATTCTGATGCAAGTTATTCACATTTACGCGAATGGAAGCAGTACAGGAACAATGTGAGATTCCTTGAAAGCGAAAAAGAGAATTACGAGAATATCTATTACGAAGGAGCCGGTCATATGGGATTGTGTGATCTGTCACTGGCATCGCCGGTTCTGGCAGGTATGCTTGACCAGGCGGAGAGTAATGTCGAACCAAGAGAACAGTTAAAAAGAATAAATGAAGACTGCCTGGATTTTTTGCAGAGACTATCGACAAGTAAGTAATTTGTTGATACATTCAACGAGTGCAGCTGACATAATAATCGGAGTTTTACTTGGAGAGGAATGATCAAAATGAGTAAGATAGAATACAGAGTGGAGAAAGAACTGAGAGTGGATCACATGAGATATCTGCTCCTGATCTTCTTCGCCGGCTGTATCATAGGATGGATCTACGAGGAGATCTTTTATTGGATCACGGAAGGATTGCTACGGAACCGGGGCATCCTGTACGGACCGTGGCTGCCCATCTATGGAATCGGTGCGCTGGGGATTTACTCTATGAAGCCGCTCAAGAAACACCCTGTTTTGCTTTTTTTCTATGCGCCGTAGTCACCGGGGTTGTGGAGTACATCATTGGTGTTGTCGGGATACATCTTTTTGGGATGCGTCTATGGGACTATCGGGGATTACTTTTGAATCTTGATGGAATCATCTGCTTACGAAGTGTGATGAGCTTTGCGCTGATGGGACTGCAGGGGGAATTTTGCCGCTATTTCAGCGGAGAGGATCCCGATCCGCAGAGGGATCTGCTGACAGTGGGTTCGGCTTCGCTTGTGATGAGTGATGAGGAGATGATTGATTTTCTTACTGCGTATGGTGAGCTGATTCAGAAATATATGCCAAACAAACCGGGTGAGGGCAGGAAGGTGCGGAAGGTCACGGTTGTCGTTTCTCCGAATGAGTAGAGGGCGCTGCTTGTACGCAGTTTTCAGTTACATTCTCTCATACGGGCAGTATGCCAAGGTGCTGAGTCCGGCTGCTATCAGAGAGGCCATGATCCATACGATAGAAACAATTGCCGGAAACTATGGTGCCGGGGCAGGGACTAGAACACCATGCAACAGGCCATGTTACATTTTATTATAAAAAGGCACACAAGAGCTGGTTGATATGTGCTCTTTTTTGCGTGTAAACTGGATGCACTTATCAGAGAAGAGCTTACCGCACAAAGCGAAATATATTCAGCTGTACAAATAAAAAGAGTGGCTTCGTTTCGGATGGCAAGCTATGTGATGATTTCTCTGAATCCGGAAGATGATGTAAATAGATATATGGAAAGCTGGGCAATAAACAGCGGACTGAAGGCTGCATATCCGGATGCAAAGCGTATCGGATGGGATTTTCCGTTTGTATCCCAGGAACAGCAAAATCGATTTGGAATGCATGGATATGTAGCTGCTTATATAATTCCGGAGGGGTTTGAAACAGAATGTCCGGGAGTACAGTATTCGGAAAATGCGGAAGCAGATTATGCGGTGATCACGATTACAGAACCTTTTATACAGCCATTTGAGAGAATTCCGAATGCATATAAAAGGATTATGGAATACCTGCAGGCGAACAACTTTAAAGAAAAACAACAGGATCATGTGATCAGTTGTCTGATATCTGTTTGTCTTGACAAATATATTTTGATGTTTCATAACAGTAGAGGGTGTACATTTATTCGCAGAGAATAAACATTATCAGATTGTAAATACTGATTAAATGAGGTATAATTTACAAAATAACTCAGAGGCTCTTGACACATGGATAAAGAATGGAGGAAATTAGTAAATGAAGCGATTGTTTAAAAGAGGTATTTGCGCAGTAATATGCGTGCTGATGCTTGCGCTGACAATGACGGCAGGAATATTAATGATGCAGAAACCGGAAACCGTGCATGCAAAGGTGACTGTTTCTGAAAAAAAGAAGATACAGGCATATCTGGATGAATATTGCGTCGGATATCTGGAACATTGCTGCTATGTGGATCAAACCGGAAAGAAATTCACGTTTGACAGCAAAAAGAAGACGGACATGGTATTAGCCAAGATCGCTCATAAACAATTTATGGCAGATAGAGAAGTAGATTATGATAGCCCGAACCATTATGAACTGTGTGAAAAATACGAGCCTTATAGTGGTGAACTTGTAAAATATGATACAACTGTAAAAAAGAAAATTGCTGCTTATGGCAAAAAAATGTTTGGAAGTTCCTATAAAGTATCTTTTGCAATGGGAAAAAACACAAAGAGTTTTTATCCTTTATCATCTGATAAAAAATATATTGTTTATAAGTGGTGTGATACTGGTGACTGGGGAAGCGATCACAAATATACCGCTATTTCAAAGCAGAATGGTACTTATACAGTGAAGATTAAATTCACATCGGGATGGTGGGATGATGACACCGATGGTATGACTTCTGTAGAAACAGACTATTTTACGGTGAACCTGAAGAAAAATGGAAGTTCCTATGTGATCAAAAATATCAGGTCAGCTAAATAAGAGACAAATCATTCCTCATGACCTACAGCGTTGCAGGCCATGGGGAATTTCATCTATAAGCAAGAAATATCATCGGAGGTGCGAATGATAGTTTTACATTGGTGTAAAATGCAGATCATGTGTTTACTGATTCTCATATATATGGGCATTATCTACATACGGGAAGGAAGAAAACTGAATCGCATTACAGAAAAATCAAATTGCAATCGTTTATTTGATGTTCTTTTTATTATGTCGGAACTGGCGGTGTTATTCGACGGTATTACTGCGTGCACCATCAATTTTCTGGATCAGGTTCCGCGGACAGTGAATCTATTTATGCATTTGGGGATGTTTGTCTCCTATGAGATTTTTGCGATGCTGCTGTTTTGGTATTGGGTATCTGTGACGGTCGGAATATCAAAAAGAAAATGGATGAAAGCAGCCTATTTAATGCCGGGCATCATAACGATTTGTCTGACTGTCTGCTTACTGCCGGAACTGAAATTTATGCCGGGTATATACACAAATTACTCCATGGGAAGTGCGGTTTATGTATCTTTTATCTGTGTTGCCATTTATTGCGCTATGACGATCATCGTGATAGTCGCGAAATACAGATATATACCGAAGACGAAGCGGGAGGCGTTAGCTACCACGCTGGTATGTATTGTTATTATTATGTCATTGCAGATCATCTTTCCGGAGTTTTTAGTGACAAGTATCGCAATTGCTATGATTACGATCAGTATTTATATCAATATGGAAAATCCTGCTATTTATGGATTGGAGCATTATCATCATGAAATGGTCATGGGGTTTGCGACGCTGGTTGAAAATAAAGATGATAACACGGGTGGACATATCAGGCGTTCTTCGGCATACGCTGTTTTGATTGCTAAAAATCTGAGAAAAAACAAAAAGTACAGGAATGTCATTACGAAGGATTATCTGGATAATCTGGTTCAGTCCGCGCCTATGCATGATATCGGTAAAATCGGTATTCCGGACGCGATCCTTCAGAAGCCCGGAAGACTGACCCCTGAGGAATTTGATAAGATGAAAGAACATCCGGTGATCGGAGGAAAGATTATTAAGGATACTTTCAGCCACCTTTACAATGGTGAATATGAGAACATGGCATATCAGGTCGCCATGTACCATCATGAAAAATGGAACGGGAAGGGATATCCGGAGGGACTGAGTGGAACGGATATTCCCCTCTGTGCCCGGATTATGGCGGTGGCGGATGTGTTTGATGCCGTGTCCGCGAAGCGGTGTTATAGGGATGCAATGCCATTGAAAGAGTGTTATCGCATTATTGAAAATGGCCGGGGGACAGATTTCGATCCGGACATTGTAGATGCGTTCTTTGCGAACCGGGATCAGGTGGAAGCAATCTATTATCATGAAAAATAGAAAGTGCCGGTTGACAATCTTTTTAGGTTTGTTATACTTTTGTTAACTTGAAATCCAGAATGGTTAACAAAAGGAGAAAGAAGATGAATGCATTAGAATTAGCACAGGAGATCATAGAAGGACGGCGGATCACAAGAGCGGATGATCTGTCGTTCTTTTTGACATGTGATTTAAAAGAACTTTGCGAGGGTGCAGATCGTATCCGGGGTTATTTTATCGGAGATAAGGTGGATCTGTGTTCCATCATTAACGGACGGAGCGGTCGTTGCCCGGAGGACTGCAAATATTGTGCACAGTCCGCTCACAATCACACGGACTGTGAGGTCTATGATTTTTTGCCGGAGGACAGGATTATAGAAGCCTGTAAAATGAACGAGAGCGAAGGTGTGGACCGGTTTTCGATTGTTACGTCGGGAAGGGCGCTGACGGGAGAGGAATTCGAGAAGGCGATCCATGCCTACGAGACGATGCATCGGGAGTGCAAGATTGACTTATGCGCATCCATGGGATTTTTGAATGAAGAGCAGCTTCACCGGCTGCATGAGGCGGGCGTAACCAGCTATCATCACAATATCGAGACTTCAAAACGAAATTTCCCGAATATCTGCACGACGCATACATACGATCAGAAGATTGAGACATTAAAGAAGGTGAAGGCAGAGGGAATGTGTGCCTGCTCAGGCGGTATTATCGGCATGGGCGAGACCTGGGAGGACCGTCTGGATATGGCGATCAGTCTGGCAGAGCTGGGGATAGATTCTATCCCAATCAATGCGCTGATGCCGATTAAGGGGACTCCGCTGGAGGATCTTCCCCGGTTGACGGAGGATGATATTCTGAGGACGATCGCGTTTTTCCGCTATATCAACCCGGAGGCAAACATCCGCCTGGCAGCGGGCAGAGCACTGTTGACGAACGACGGCGAGATTGCATTTCAGTCCGGTGCATCTGCTACGATTACTGGAAATATGCTGACGACGGCAGCCTGTGCTACCATTCGCAGCGACAGGAAGATGCTGGAAAGTCTGCATCGGGATGTAACGCCGGATTACTTAAGGTAATATTTGAAAGCGGAGAATATATTTGCTATTTGCTAAAACCAATCATTTATTCTAATTTTTTCCAAGTTGCTTTTGCGTGTATACCATGTTATAGTACTTGTAAAAGGATAAAGGAGATTAGATAGTATGAAGAAGAAAATAATGGCACTTGTGCTCGCACTTGGGTGTGTAGCAGGTGCATTTTCTGCGGTGACAGCCGTAGAGCAGCCCGTTTCGATGGAAGCAGCAACAAAGAAGAAGGCTCCGTCGCTCAGTAAAGTATATTCAGCAGTAAAGAAAGCATATGGGAGTAATTACCTTCCGTCATATCGTCTTTCTAATGATGAGTTTGAAAAACGATATGCAATTTCTGGAAAATGGTACAGCGGTGCAATTGCAGAACTCCCTATGATAAATGTACAGGTAGATGAGCTGGTGATTGTGAAAGCAAAAAACAAAAGTGCTAAGAAAAAAATAAAGAGCGCACTGCTAAACTACCGTGAGGATAAAATTGAAGATGCAAAGCATTACGTCGGTTTGGAAAAATGTCTGGCATCGCGGGTGTATGTCCGGGGAGATTATGTCTGCTTTATTTGTCTCGGATCCATTGATCAAAGCATTGATTTCGGAACGGATGACAGTAAAAAGATCGATGCATACAAAGCCGAGAATGCAAAAGCAGTCAAGGCAATCCGGAAATTGTATCAATAAGAAGATCTGTATCTGTGAAGATACGGAACAATTATGATCATTATAAAATAATAAAGGAGCACGGAACACGGTATGCAGCAGTCAGCTATTTTTAGCCTGCTTTCTGCCGTGGATGTTGCTCGTCTGCTTCATAGTACCAGGCTACATGAAAAAACATGGAAAAACCTGGTACTATTTGTATGTTTTGGGAGGTTTTATGAAACAGATTAGAAAATGGCTGCCGGTAATCGTATTTATTGTGATTATTTTCGGGCTGACAGGGATTGGGCTGACAACAGAAGAAAAAACATATTCCGCAACTGAAAAAAGAGAATTGCAGACCATGCCGAAGGTCAAAAAAAAGACTATAAAAAACGGAAAATTTCAGAAACAATATGAGGCATATCTGAGTGATCAGTTCCCAGGCAGGGATAGATGGGTTCAACTGCAGACAGGTATATCCAGACTGCTTGGAAAAAAGGAGATCAATGGCGTATATTTTGGCAGGGATCACTACCTTTTGGAGCATTATGAAGATGAGGATTTTGAAGCAGAGAGGATGCAGATGAATATTGAAGCACTCGCGGATTTTGCCAGAAATGCAAATGAGCGGGCAGATGTAAAGATCATGATGGTACCAACCAAGACATGGGTGCTGCGGGAAAAACTGCCGGCATTTGCGCAGACTTTCGATGAGCAGATTTTTTATGATGCGCTGGAACAGGCACTTGGCACACGGTGTGCTCAGACACTCATTCCGGTGGAGAAGGTACTGCAGGCACACAGTGACGAGGAAATCTATTACCGTACCGATCATCACTGGACGACGCTTGGCGCATGGTACGGATACGGAGCGTATGTGGAAGCAACTGGCGGTGATCCGGAGCAGGTGTTGCAAAAAGGGGATTTCAAACTTGTAAGTAACAACTTTTATGGTACAACATACGCAAAGGTGAATCAGGCATCACAGGCGGATGCGATATCTGTTTATGAACCACAGATCACGCTTGAGGTTGTATATAATATGGGTGAAAAGACCGCGCAGTCACTTTATGAGATGGAGTATCTTGATTCAAAGGATCAGTACCGTGTGTTTACTGGTGGAAATCAGCCGTTACTGGAGATTACCGGAGGTAGAAAAAACGGAAAAACACTTCTGCTGATAAAGGATTCGTTTGCTAATAGTATGGTTCCTTTTCTGGCAGAGGATTTCGAAAAGCTGGTTGTAGTAGACCTCCGGCAGTTGAATGTCGGATGCAGTCAATTGTTGGACATGTTTGCACCAACGAATGTGCTCGTTTTGTATAACAGTGCGCAGTTTGTGAAGGATCGTGATTTTGCAATAAAATGTACCTGAAAAAGAAATAACAATACGCTGATTTGAAAGCTTTGTGGTATAATAAATATAAATGAGTCAACACGAATGATTGATGAATGGCGAGTATTTATTTTGCAGTTCCGGAGGGGGGCATGAGAGATGCGAAAGAGCATGCAGAAGATTTTTTTGCTGATTCTATGTGTACTGGCTGTGACAGCAGGTATGCCGTACTTTGGGAGCAGTACAGCGTATGCGTCGAATACGAAGCGGACGGTCAGAGTCGGATGTTTTCCCATGCATGGATATCATGATATTGATGAGAGCGGAAATGTGACCGGCATGGATGTAGATTATCTGAAGGAGGTCTGCCGGTATACGAACTGGGAACTTGAGTTTGTGCAGTGCGGCAGCTGGGATGATGCGCTTGCGAAGCTGGCAGATCACAAATTAGATCTGGTGGGCTCTGCGCAGTATTCGGTGGAACGCGCAGCCAGATACCGCTATGCGAGTCTGTCCAGTGGTTATACCTATGGTGTGCTGGCGGTAAAGGGGGACAGTCCATATGCTTATGAAGACTTTGACCGGATGAAGGATCTGACCTATGGTATGGTAGAAAATTATGTGCGTGCGACAGAGTTTATGCAGTATATGAGCGGGCATGGGATCACGAAATATAAACTCAAGACCTATGAAAATACGGAGGCACTTGCAAATGCGCTGGAAACCGGAGAAATCGATGTGTTTGTTCATTCTTTTATGGAGATTCGTGATGGCTGGCGTGTGATGGGACGCTTTGCGCCTATGCCTTTTTATTATATCAGTTATCAGGGAAATGAGTCTATGCTCATGGAATTGAATCAGGCAATTGCAGATATAAAAATGAAATCGCCTGAGCTGGAAAATGAATTGTTTGTCAAGTATTATGAGAGCCGGATGGAGCAGAATCTGTTGTTGACGCTGGAGGAAAAAGCGTACATTGATCAGGTGGATACACTGGTGGTCGGTTATCTCGAAGATCAGTACCCGTTTTCCTATGAGAGCAAAGGAACATGTTGCGGACTGGCCCGGCAGGCACTGGATGAGGTTGCACAGAGCACGAATTTGTCGTTCACCTATAAAAAAGTAAAGGATTTTGCAACTGCACATCAACAGCTTATGGACGGTAGAATTGATATTTTTTGTTATAGCGGTGGGCACGAAGCTGATTTTGATGAGAAAGGGCTGACGCTGACAGAGAGCTATGCGGTCATGCCGCGTGTGCTTGTGATGAAAGAGGAGCAGATGTCAGAGCCGATCAAGCTTGTGGCGATGACTGAACACAGCGATGATGAGCAGAGTCCCTATGGAGACAGCGATGATGTAGAAGTCGTATATTACAACAGCTATAAGAGCTGCCTGAATGCCGTGAGTGACGGCTACGTGGACGCGGCTGTCTGTGACAGCTATCTGGCTGCTTATCTACTCAGCACAAATGCGAAGTTCAGTGATTTGAAGGTACAGAATGCGCTGAGCGGAGATCATTCGATTTATATGGCAGTCAGAGGTGACAATCAGTCTCCACTGGTGAGTATTCTCAATAAAGAGTTGCCATTTATTTCTGATAAGGATGTCAATGACTATATGCTTCAGGATGATTTTTATTCATCCATGAGTATTCAGCGTTTTATTGAACAGAACAGTCTGGCGATTGTTGGCGGTGTAATTTTGTTTGCATTGCTTATTGTATTTATACTGGGGTATATGCTTTACAATAGCAATCATATACGAAAGCTAACCTATAAGGATGTGGAACTGGATGTCTGGAATCAGAGTTATTTTATGTATCGGGCGAAGCAGATGCTTGGGCGCAGGGATAATCTGATGACAAATCGAACCTATGCGGTTGCGTATACAAATATCAATCAGTTTAGCCGTTATAATACATTATATGGCTGGAATAAGGGACAGCGGCTGCTGGAGATCTGCGTGGAGGTGTTGTCGCAGATGATTGATAACAAGGAAATGTATGCCCGCAGTTACGGCGATCATTTTATTATTTTTGCGGAATATACCAACCGTGAAAATCTCGAGGATCACTGGAAACACATGGAGGATAAGATAGCGGAACGGATCTATTCGGAGACCGGAGTACATATGGTGATCACCATGGGCGTATGCTATCTTCCGGTTGGCAGCGATGATCTGCAAAAATCTCTTTCTTATGCGATTCAGGCAGCGGACAACCTGAAGGAGATTCATAAAAATGCCATTCAGGTGTATGATGAGAAACTGTTGCAGGATCTGAAAGATCTTCACGAACGCGAAAAGCTGCTGGAATCAGTGGAGATCAGCGAACAATATTTTACGACTTTTTATCAGGCGAAGGTCGATATCCACAGTGAACAGGTTGTCGGCGCGGAAGCGCTGATTCGATTTAAAGATCCAAGCACAGGCGGAATGATCCGCTCTCCGTATTTTTTTGTTCCTTACTATGAAGAAGTCGGACGAATTACAGAAATTGACTTTTTTGTATTGGAATGTGTGTGTAAATTGCAGCGTCAGAGAATACAGGAAGGCAAACGGGTAGTACCGATTTCATGTAATTTTTCCCGGCTGCATTTTACGAGCAGCGATTTCCCGGATCAGTTCAGTGCCGTGTTGGAGAAATACAATGTGCCGAAGGAACTGATCGAGGTGGAGATTACAGAAACACTTGTGGTAGATGAGATGCAGGCGCAGACCGCGAAAAAGACAATCGATGAACTCCATAGAAGAGGTATCCGGCTGTCTATTGATGATTTTGGTTCGGGTTATTCTTCGCTGGGTGTTTTCGAGACAATACCGGCATCGGTCATTAAGCTGGACCGCTCATTTTTGACGAATAATGAAGATCACAACCGGCAGGTGAAGATTATGTCAAATATTGTACATCTTGCCCGTGATCTGGATGCGCAGGTTGTATGTGAGGGTGTGGAGTCAGAACGGGATATTGAACTAATGCAGGAGATCGGAGCAAATATCGCACAGGGTTACCGCTATTCCAAGCCGGTATCGCGCTGGGAATTTGAAGAGCGGCTGGATTCATAAACTCAAAAAATAAATAAAAAATGTCATTTTTTGTAACCACCGGAAATAAATGCTGTCAATATTATCAGAACGGATCGTTCAAACTATTTATGTAAGGAGGAATTTTTTATGAGAGTAAAAAGTAACTTTTTAAAAAGAATGGGCGCACTGGCACTGGCAGCAGGAGTGGTGTTCGGCGCACTGGCATTATGCGGACAGCCGGCATCTGCGGCAGCGGGATTTGAGGTGACTGACAAGAATTACGAAAAGACTTATAAGCAGGATAATGGAACTGTCTATTTCGAAGCAAAGGGAACATTCCCGGTGCTCACTGATCAGTCTGCCGTTGCGAAGAAAATCAATCAGGCGCTGAAAAAGGAACGAAGTCAGTGGATCAAACAGACAAAGGATGAGGCAAAAGCAGCCAATGTCGATGTACTGCCTTCAATGAATGCTTCAGATGAGATCACCTATGAGGTGACAGAAAATGACGGAAAATATTTCAGTGTTCTGATGAGCGGTTATGACTATCAGGGCGGTGCTCATGGCATGCCGTATCGGATTCCATTGACCTTTGACGCGAAAACCGGAAAGAAGCTGACAGCTGCAAATCTGTTGGGGACAACCAGGTCAAAGATGAATGCAAAGGTCAGAAATCTTTACCTGAAGAAATATGACAAAGAGGGTATTAACGCAGGATTTTACGGAGAAGGAAAAAGCGGAAGGGCTGTTCTGAAAAAAGCATTGGCAAAAATGGATTTTAATAATGCGTTTTATGTGAAGAAAGGAAAGGCAGTATTTTATGCGGAGCCGTACGCACTGGGACCGTATGCGTCCGGTTATATTGAAACTTCTGCAGCTGTAAGATAGCTGATAGCTGCCTGCAAATATGCAGTTGCATCATTGCAGAAAAAGAATGTACCTGTGGGATTGGCAGAGGCTGGTTTTGCAGGTACATTTTTTATTCATGATAATAGAAAGTTCGCAGAGCATACTTTCTATTATTTTGACAGATATGATTTAGGGGGTTGAATTTTTGGAAAGCATTTGTTACAATAGGCTAGATGGTTCAGTAGGTATCGATCATAGATAGGGGATTATAAGTTAGAAGTTATGTTACGTTTTTACTGGGTCATATTCTGGAATCTGTATCATATTTATATGATTCCGAAAATGAGTTACATGGCAAAGCATACTGAAAAATTTGATGAGGCAAAGCGCTATAAGATTGCCAGACGCGCGATTTATTATATGATGCGCACCGGCAATATACGGACTGTCTGTGAGGGATTAGAAAATCTTCCAAAGGATGGCGGATATGTGATGTATCCGAATCATCAGGGAAAATTTGATGCGCTGAGCATTATGATCACACATGCAAAGCCCTGCTCTGTTGTTGTGGATGATGCAGTATCTTACGGCATCTTAATCAAGGAATTTATCGATTTGGTCGAGGGTAAACGCATGAAGCTGGATGATGTGCGTCAGGCGCTCGAGATCATTAAGGAGACGTCCTCAGAAGTGAAAGAGGGGCGTCGTTATATTATTTTTTCCGAAGGTGGGTATGCGAATAACGGAAATACACTTCAGGAGTTCAAGCCGGGAAGCTTTAAGATGGCAATGATGGCAAAGGCACCGATTGTACCGGTTGCCCTGACTGATTCTTATAAGGTATTCGGAGAAAATTCTCTGGCACCTGTGACGGCAAAAGTACATTATCTGCCACCACTTTACTATGAAGATTACAAGGATATGAACTCACGCGAGATCTGTGCGCTCGTCAAGTCTCAGATACAGAAAGCAATTGATGATGAGCTGGCAGCACGAAAGAACAAGCGAGGATGGTTCCATCGAAAATAAAAATAATATACTGCTCCTAAAAAATGCGCAACCGTAGTCTAACGGATAGAACGCAGGACTCCGACTCCTGTAATGTGGGTTCGATTCCCGCCGGTTGCATTTTATCAGTTTACGTTTAGTTTTATTATTTTAGGAGGTAGTAATACAAATGGCAAACAAGAATCGTAAAAATCAGAACAATGTTTCTGCTAAACATACAACAACCAATGATAAGAAGGAACAGGTTACAAATGCACCGTCAAAAAACGGTTTTGATGTTGCTACGCTTTGGGAGCTTGTAAAGACGTACAAACGATACATTGCTGCCGGCGCACTTTTTGTTGCGATGGTGGTAGTTCTGGTGAAGTGCACCGGGCCGGTGACGGATATTCCCAAGGAGCCGGT
>JALELN010000088.1 GCA_022771765.1 Lachnospiraceae bacterium
GGAGCGTGTATCTATTTTGACGAGGCATATGAGCGTGGAATGAAGCTTCAGCAGCTGGAACTCTCCAAACTGGATGTCAATATGTCTGCGGCAATGGATAACAGCCTGATCAATGACGGATGCGGGTTATATCAGGGCAAACTGATTCTCCCGTATGAGCATTTGTCACGCTTCCGGAATGATCTCATCGATTAAAGGCAGTAATGATACTGGGAACGGGGTTATATCGTGCAACAAAAAAAACGAAAACGTAAACAAAAAAAGAAACAATGGCTGGTGGCACTGCTGACGGTTGTCTGCGTGTTGGCAGCCTTCTATATTTTTAATGAGAATACCGGACAGAAGGGAACTGCGAATGATCATGGAAGTACGATATCCGGTGATGATGCTACCGGCATGGAAGTACATTTTATTGATGTCGGACAGGGCGACGCGACGCTGATCAAAGCAGACGGACATTACATGTTGATTGATGCCGGCGAAAATGATAAAGGTACTGCGGTTCAGCTCTATTTGAAAAAGCAGGGTGTCGAGCGACTGGATTACCTTGTTTTGACACATACAGACAGTGATCATATCGGCGGTGCGGATGTTATTATTTCCAAGTTTGACATCGGTCAGATCTTTTTGAGTGATTTCAAGAAAGATAATAAGACTTATCGTGAGCTCATGGACAGCATGAAGAGCAGGAATATGACCTTCTTAAGTCCGGAGGTCGGCGCGGAGTATGAACTGGGAGACGCGACGTTTACCATCATTGCGCCAAACGATACTTACGAAGATCCGAACAACAGCAGCATCGCTCTGATCATAGATTATGGTGACAGTTCCTTTTTGTTCAGTGGTGACTGCGAGGAAGAGGCTGAGGAGGATATTCTGGAAAACGGAATGAATCTGGATGTGGATGTCTATCAGGTCGGACACCACGGCAGCAGGACTTCCTCCACGGAGGATTTTCTGGATGCCATGTCACCGGAATACGCAGTCATCAGCTGCGAGGAGAAAAACAGCTACGGACATCCGCATGCGCAGACCTTGAACAACTTGCGTGCACGGGGCATCAAGGTGTTTCGTACCGATGAACAGGGCAGTATCGTTGCGTACACCGACGGAACGCACATCACGTGGAACTGCTCGCCCAGTGACAGATGGCAGGCGGGCGACCCCGGGACAAAAACTTAAGAAAAAAAGATATTTGGTGATATTTTATTCAAAAATAACGGAAAGAATTGTATTTTCATGCGTTTCTACCATTGTATTTTGCATAATCCTACTGTATAATACTTTCGAATATGTGAAATATAAAGAAAACGTGTTGCATTTTTTGCAGCAAAAGGAGGAAACAACATGAAAAAGAGAATACTTTCTATCGCACTGGTAGCTGTGATGGCAGCAACTATGTTGTGTGCGTGTGGTAAAAAGGAGTCCGCAGGAATGACCGTAAACGATGGTGTACTTACCATGGCAACCAACGCATATTTCCCGCCTTACGAGTACTACGAGGGTGAGGAGATCGTCGGAATCGACGCAGACATCGCAAAGGCAGTTGCAGATAAGCTGGGACTGGAGCTGAAAATCGAGGATATGGAGTTTGATTCCATCATTACCGCTGTGCAGACCGGAAAGGTAGATATGGGTCTGGCAGGTATGACAGTTACAGATGAGAGAAAGAAATCCGTTAATTTTTCTGATACGTATGCAACCGGTATTCAGGTCGTTATCGTTCCGGAGGACTCTGACATTACAAGTGTAGATGATCTGACAGGTAAGAAGATTGGCGTACAGCTGTCTACCACCGGTGATATCTATGCATCAGATGATTATGGCGAGGAGAACGTTGAGAAGTACAATAAGGGCGCGGATGCTGTTATGGCTCTGAAGCAGGGCAAGGTAGACGCAGTTATTATTGACAATGAGCCGGCGAAGAATTTCGTAGAGACAAATGAAGGTCTGAAGATTCTTGATACCGAGTATGTGACTGAGGATTACGCAGCATGTATCAATAAGGATAACACAGAACTGTTAGATGCAGTGAATGGTGCGATTGCCGAGTTAAAAGAGGACGGCTCTTTACAGAAGATTATTGATCAATACATTACCGCAGAATAATCATCGGCGATATTTACAGGAGGCGGGTTTTTGACCTGCCTCTTTTTCACTGCCGGGAAAGGATCATGTATGTCATTTTTGGATGAATTAAAACAGAAAATCATATTCATTTTTATTGAAGAACAGCGTTATATGTACATTGTCAAGGGTCTTCGCACAACGATTCTTGTCACGCTGCTTGCTTTGTTGCTCGGTCTGGCAATCGGTATTCTGGTTGCGGTAGTTCGGACCGCCCATGACCAGATGGGAAAAAAGGGGACAGGTGGTCTCGGGGGTCTGATCTTAAATATACTCAATGCGATCTGCCGCATATATCTGACGGTGATCCGAGGAACCCCTGCGATGGTACAGCTCCTCCTCATGTATTTTGTATTTCTGGCCAGCAGTACCAACAAGGTGCTCGTTGCGGTACTTACATTCGGTATCAATTCCGGTGCGTATGTTGCTGAGATTTTTCGTTCCGGTATTATGTCAATTGACAAGGGGCAGATGGAGGCCGGGCGTTCACTCGGTCTGGGCTACGCTATGACGATGCAGCAGATCATTCTGCCGCAGGCAATAAAAAACGTGCTTCCCGCACTTGTCAATGAGATGATCACGCTGTTAAAGGAGACTTCCATTTGTGGATATATTGGTCTGAATGAACTGACGCGAGGCGGTGACATCATCCGCGGTATCACCTTCGAGGCTTTGTTCCCGCTTCTTGTAGTAGCGGCGATTTATTTGGCAATTGTCATGTTCTTTACCTGGGTAATGAGCAAACTGGAGAGGAGGCTGCGCGAAAGTGATAACCGTTAATCATTTACATAAAAGTTTTGACGACCATGAGGTGCTGGTCGACATCAACGAACATATTGCACCCGGAGAAAAGGTCGTGATCATCGGACCCTCCGGTTCCGGGAAATCCACATTTCTGCGTTGTATGAATCTGCTGGAGCAGCCCACGAGTGGACAGATCATTTTTGACGGTGTGGATATTACGCAAAAAGGTGTCAATATCAATCAGATCCGCCAGCAGATGGGAATGGTATTTCAGCACTTCAATCTGTTTCCGCATCTGTCAATCATGGATAATCTGACACTTGCCCCGGTGAAACTCAAGCTGATGAGTAAGGAGCAGGCAAACGAGGAGGCACTACGCCTGCTGAATCTGGTCAATCTGGCAGAAAAGGCGGATGCTTATCCGGGTCAGCTCTCCGGAGGACAGAAACAGCGTATTGCGATTGTCCGTTCCCTGATGATGAAGCCGAAAATGATGCTTTTTGATGAGCCGACTTCGGCACTGGATCCGGAAATGGTCGGTGAGGTGTTGGAGGTTATGAAGGATCTGGCAAATGACGGCATGACAATGGCTGTCGTGACCCATGAGATGGGCTTTGCGAGAGAGGTGGCAACCCGCGTCCTTTTTATGGATGAAGGAAACATCATGGAGCAGGGAACACCGGAACAGATCTTTAATGATCCGCAGAATGAGCGAACAAAAGAATTTTTATCAAAAGTGTTATAGTATTTTACCGCCCGGAACATTCCGGGCGGTTTTTGCATATCCTAACATAATGAGAATGACAGGGAGTCTGGAATATGGATGAACAGCAGTGCAGGCAGGCTGTCTATTCGAACGACTGGTATGATTTAATGCTGCGCAATGACGATATTGTGGAGGGAATGTCGGAAACAGAGTGTCTGATGAAATTGGACGGCGCGTATCAGATGTGGTATTTTAATAAAGATATGCTGCCGGAGATCAATTTTGGAACTTACACCTACAGCGCGGTGCCAAAATGTTTGTCACCCCTTTCAGAGCGGGCGCTGGATGCCAGTGGGATTCTGAGTATTAGAAATCAGCCCAATCTGGCGCTCACCGGACAGGGTGTGCTGGTGGGCATTGTCGACAGCGGTATTACTTATGAGGACATGGCGTTTCGCTATGAGGACGGTTCCAGCAGGATCGTTTCGATCTGGGATCAGACCGTAGAGGACGGGACACCACCGCAGGCATATTTTTATGGCCAGGAATATACGCAGGAGATGATTAATGAAGCGTTGGCGAGCGAAAATCCGCTTCTCACAGTGCCGGAAAATGATCCTGTGGGACACGGAACAGCGGTAGCGTCCATAGCGGCAGGCTCGGTCAATCCCGCAACCGGTTTTTCGGGGGCAGCGCCCTATGCGGATCTGGCAGTTGTAAAGCTCAAGGAGGCAAAGCAGTATCTGCGTGATTTTTATTTTATTCCGGATGGGGCGGTGGCTTATCAGGAAAATGATGTGATGCTGGGGATCGATTATCTGAACCGCCTCGCTGCGGCGCGCAATCAGCCGCTTGTGCTTCTCATTGCGCTTGGCACAAACAATGGTACGCATGGGGGAAATTCATACCTGTCGAATTTCCTGGACGATATCGGACAGCGGAGACGCCGCGCGGTGGTGGTGGCATCAGGAAATGAGGCAAATGCCCGTCATCACTTCTATGGGCAGGTTTTTGACAAGGATTCTGTCGGAACCGTGGAAGTGAATGTGGAGCGCAACATGAGTGGTTTTTCCATCGAAATGTGGTCGGCGGAGCCGCAGCTGTTTGAGGTGGCGGTCGTTTCACCGGCGGGAGAACGGCTGTCACGCATTCCGGCAGAGCGGATGGGAAGACGGGAGTATTCCTTTGTGCTGGAGGGGACAACGCTTTCGGTGGATTACCGGATCGTGGGCACGCGCAGCACCAATCAGCTCATCTATCTGCGCTTTGAGAGACCGACGAAGGGCATCTGGAAGATTCTCGTTTTTCCGAAAAATTTTATTTACGGTTCTTTTCATATGTGGCTGCCGATCAGTGCTTTTTTAGAGTCACCGGTGTATTTCCTTTCAGCAAACCCCGACACGACGCTTACTGTGCCGAGCACAGCCCGGGTGCCGATCACGGTAGGAGGATACAATGATTTGAGTGGGGCTCTGTTTCTAGAGTCCGGTCGAGGTTATACGATCACCGGGGCAATCAAGCCTGATTTTGTGGCACCTGCGGTAGATATCACAGCTACCGGAGGCGGGGAGTATACCGGCACATCCTACGGAGCAGCGATCACGGCGGGAGCTGCAGCCATGTTTATGGAGTGGGCAGTTGTGCGTGGTAACCTGCCTGCCGCAAATACCGCTGATGTGAAGAGTGAGTTTATCCGTGGTGCGTTGCAGGATCCCGGGCAGCTCTATCCGAACCGTGAATGGGGATATGGAAAATTGAATCTGGAGCGGACTTTTTTGAATCTGGCGGGGCTTTCCTGACGGTTTCAGTGGTTTTTTTCCGGGCGATCTGTTAGAATAAATAAAGATAAGAGTTGTTGAACTGTGAAGGTACGGAACAGGTACACAGCTGTGTGAGGATACGGAGGAGGAAACGTTATGGCGGGGAAGAAAAAACTGTTATTGTTTGGCGCAAATCATGCACTGATTGACGATTTTTTTGAACAGCTGGCAGACCGCTTTGAGATGCTCAGTTGCAGCAGTCATGCGGAGGATATCTGCGGACATCTGAGTTATTATGACCCGGATGCGGCAGTACTCTGCGTTTATGATGAAAAGCGTGAAGAGTTATCCATGCTGGGGCAGGTCAAGGAGTTGTTGAAAAAGCGCGGAAGTGTACTGGTTGTTGCCGGTGACGGAACCAAATGTGATGATTTTGAGCGTATGATGCCGCAGATGGCAGATTGTGTGGTGCGAAGGAGCAGAGTCTGCAACTGCCGGATGATGGGGGGACAGATCGATACTTTTCTGAATACCATGTCAATGTTCCGGATGATCAAAAAAGAAGAAAATGACAGTGCAGTAATTTCTGCCAATCATGTAGCTCACGGTTCAGGGAGCCATGCTGTTCCCATTGCTCCCGTGAGTAAGAGCGGACAGAAGGAATCATTGGACGATCTGCTGGCGGCGGCTGCGCAGGCGGTTGAAGAGATGGCAGCAATGCCGGTACAGCGAAAACCGGGTGAACGCCGGCATGTGCTTGTGGTGGATGATGACAGCAGTATGCTGCGCATGATCAAAGATATTTTGGGTGAACGATATGATGTGGCAGCGGCGATCAGCGGCAAGGTTGCGTTAAAATTTCTGGAGTCGCGGCGCACAGATCTGATCCTTTTGGACTATGAGATGCCGGAGCAGAGCGGAGCGGATGTGTATGAAAAGATTTTGCAGAATCCGGCGCTGCGGCATATACCGGTTGTATTTTTGACAGGAGTGTCTGACAGAGAACGGATTGCCGCTGTGCTGGCAATGCGGCCTCGTGGCTATCTGCTGAAACCGATTGACAGCGAGCGGTTAAAGAAAACTGTGGAGGAGATAGTCGGATAGTCAGGCGCACAGAAGAAGGTTGCCTAACGGCACCGCTCGCGCGCGGAGAATGCGCAAAGCGCATTCTTATACGGATGATGACGGGGGAATATCATGGCAGACCGATTATATTTGACAGAACTGATTGATGTTGAGACACTGCAGCGGGTACAGGACGCTTTTTCGGATATGACGGGAATGGCTGCCCTAACGACAGATGCGGACGGTGTGGCAGTGACGAATGGTTCAAATTTTACCGATTTTTGCATGAAATACACACGTGCGACAAAGATAGGGAAATTTCGGTGTGAACTGTGTGATAAGCGGGGAGCTGAGATCACTTTGGCGGCGGGACACGCCTGTACCTATGACTGTCATGCGGGGTTAATTGATTTTGCGGCACCGATCATGGTGGCTGGACGTATGGTCGGAAGCTTCATTGGCGGTCAGGTGTTGACCGGTCCGCCGGATCTGGAACGTTGCCGCATGAATGCGGAGCGCATGGGGATTGATCCCGAGGCTTATGTGGAAGCAATTCAAAAAGTAAAGGTGCGGGATCGGGATTATATTAAGAAAGCGGCAGCAGCGTTATATTCGCTGGCAGATGTCCTCTCTACCCTGGCATATCGCGGCATGCAGTCTTATCTGGACAATATAGAAATCGAGCGCGCTGCCCGTATGAAGTCGGACTTTCTGGCAAATATGAGTCATGAGATCCGCACGCCGATGAATGCGGTGATTGGTATGGCAGAGCTGGCGCTGCGGGAGGATCTGCCGGATACGGCCAGAAATTATATCAGGCAGATTAAATCATCCGGGCATGCGCTGCTCACCATCATTAACGATATTCTGGATTTCTCTAAAATTGAGTCAGGAAAGATGGATATTGTGGAGACGGAATACGAACCACTGGCGGTCATTCATAATGTGGTGAATATGATTCGTACGCGTATCGGTGAAAAAAATGTACAGCTTTTGACAGATATTTCCCAGAATCTTCCAAGCAGGCTGTTTGGTGACAGTATTCGTTTTCAGCAGATTCTGATCAATTTATTAAACAATGCGGTGAAATTTACACAGAAAGGGAATGTGAAGCTGTTGATCTCTGTCAGGGAGAGCGGAGACAACCGGATTATTTTACATGCTGAGATTGCTGATACGGGAAGAGGCATCAAGCCGGAAGATATGGAAAAGATTTTCAGCTCTTTTCAGCAGGTGGACAGTAAGCGTAACCGTAATATCGAGGGCAGCGGCCTGGGACTTACGATCACCAAACAACTGCTGGAACTGATGGGTGGTTCGATTCATGTGGAAAGTGTTTACGGAGTGGGAAGCACCTTCGTTTTTGATCTGCCGCAAAAGGTCATTGATGCCACGCCTGCGGATGTTTCTAAATTGGATGAAGTGGTGGAGAGGATCGATGCGGAGATGGAGAGCTTTACCTTTGTGGCTCCCCAGGCGCGCGTTCTGGTTGTGGATGACAATGCGGTCAATCTGACCGTGACAAAGGGGCTTTTGGAGCCGCTGGAAATGCAGATTGATACCGCCATCAGTGGCAGGGAAGCGATAGACATGGTGCAGCAGAACATGTATGATCTTGTGTTTATGGATCATATGATGCCGGAGATGGACGGCGTGGAGACAACCCATGAAATTCGGCGCCGCTTTCCGGAATATGCGGATCTGCCGATTATTGCGCTGACCGCGAACGCAGTGAGCGGAGCACAGAAAATGTTTCAGGAGGAGGGGCTCAATGATTTTGTTCCAAAGCCGATGGAATTAAAGGTGCTGATCAATGCTGTGCGTAAATGGCTTCCACCGGAAAAATTGCAGGTGCGCAGGGGTGAGATTCTGGATATTAAGCCACAGACGATGGAGCGGGCAGACTTACCTCAGATCGGAGATCTCGATATCCAGGCGGCATTTGCGAAGCTGGGAAGCGAAAAGCTGTTCTGGAGCGTGTTGAAAGAATATTATCGTGTCATCGGAAAAAAATGCGCGACGATCCGAAAATTTTGGGAGCAGCATGACAGGACCTCGTATACCATCGAGGTACATGCGCTTAAGAGCGCGTCCAGACAGATTGGCGCCATGCGTCTGGCAGACGATGCAGAACGTCTGGAGGAAGCCGGAAATGCAGGTGACGATGCGCTGATTGATGCACAGACGGAGGCACTTTTGGAAAAATACGGTTCCTATCAGGAGGTGCTGGCACCATGGTGTGAGGAACATGAACAGAGAGAGAGCCTCGAGGAGGAGATTTCAGAGGAAAGTATGAGGCTTGCGCTGGATACGATGCAGGAATCTTTGGATAATCTGGATATGGATACGATTCAGGCTGTCATTGACAGGCTGCTGCGCTATCAGTTTGACGAGCAACAAAAACAACTGTTGGAACAGCTGCGGGAGGCAGCAGCCGATTTCGATGCGGAGACGTGCGACAAGCTGATCGATGAATGGAAGAAGAGGGAGAACTGGTAATGATCGGATGGATTGGAATGTCGTTGGCAGTTGTGGCCGGTGACGGTGTGGTGAAAAAATGTGCGGAAGAGAAATTGTCAGAGGGAAAGACAAAACGGCTTTTTGGAGGATGCATCCGGCTTCAGCTTCTGCATAATCCAGGAGTTGCCCTGGGCGCGCTTCGCAAGCGACCGAAGCTGGTGCTTGTGCTCAACAGCGCGCTGCTGGGCGCGGCTGTGGGAGAATTCGCGCGTATGCAAAAGGAGGAAGGCGAGACTGCGGCAAAGACCGGGCTTGCGCTTCTGATCGGCGGCGGTGTGAGCAATCTGATTGACCGCCTGCAGCGGGGATATGTGACGGATTATTTTTCCATCAATGCCGGTGAGCGGTTTCAAAAGCTTCAAAAGATCGTTTTTAACTGTTCGGATTTTTGTGTGTTTGCCGGAATTCTATTGTATACATTCGGGAAAAAGAACCGTTCATAGACCGACTGCGGAGAGTCGGATTCAGCGCACATCGAAATCAATGCCGTGGTTGTTTAAGAAGCGGGCTGCCAGCGTATCCCACGCATTATCAAGAGATCGGTCCATCGTGAAAGAGCGGTAGGAGACACCGGTGGTCAGTATCATTTGACCGTCACGGAAGGTCAGGTTCAGAAACATGCCGCCCACATCTTCAGCAGAAAAAACGGTATCTGCAGAGGCGATGGTTTTTTTTTCGTTGGCAGGGGAGAGTAAAAAGACGAATTTCATGTATAAGGGCGTGTGTTTTCCGCGGATCAGTTCATAACAGATCGGGCGGAAATGTGAAAAAGGAAGGTATTCGCTGCCGTCAGCCGTGAGGGCAGCCAGTTCCTCCGCTTCGAAAAATTCCTGATTGATATGACCGTCCACGTTGTAGGAGATGGCACCGTGAATGGTGGCTTCTGCCAGCAGGAAGTGATCGAACAGCTCACTTTTTAAGAGGCGGTTCATAAATTGTTTTTGGTCTTTGATATAAAATGCTTTCATGTTTTGTCTCCGTTGCCTGATTTTTCTTTATTATAATATAACATATCAGTGCGAGACAAGCCAAATGAAAAGAAACGTAAGGGAGACATCATGAATACGAAGAAAAAATGGAAGAAAACGTGCCTG
This sequence comes from Lachnospiraceae bacterium, assembly GCA_022771765.1. Taxonomy (GTDB): domain Bacteria; phylum Bacillota; class Clostridia; order Lachnospirales; family Lachnospiraceae; genus W0P33-017. Next base: position 10,017 of record JALELN010000088.1, read on the forward strand.
ATGCTGTTGTTGATATTGACCATGCTGTTTCCGGCAGGGTGCGGGAAAGAATCTCTTACCGATGTTTTTGGCCTTGCGGGGATCGGATCCGGGAAGGGTGATGTTTCCTGCGTGTCGGGCGACCGTTATGTGCACAATACGCTGAGTGAAAAGCAACAGCTTGTCTATGATGAGATGCTCCATGCGATCATAAATATGCAGGAAAACGTCCGCCTTTCCACGACGGATACGGAGGATGTGAAGCGGTGCTATCATGCGATCTGCGCAGATTACGGGGAGATTTTCTGGGTGGACAGTTGTTCCTACACGGAGATTTTGCTGTTTGGCAGACCTTGTGCGGTCAACTTCACCATCTCGTATGCCTATACGCCGGAAGAAGTTGCGGATTACCGTGCGCAGATGCAGCCGGTTATCGATGAATATCTGGAGCGTCTGGCAGCATGTGAGAGTGACTATGAGAAGACGGAGGTGCTCTACCGCAAGCTGATATGTGAGGTTGCTTATGATATGAGTGCTGACAACAATCAGAACATATTAAGTGTTTTTCTAGGGAAAAAGACGGTGTGTCAGGGATATGCATGTGCGGTACAGTATCTGTTGCAGCAGGCGGGTGTTCCTTGTGTGATCATTACGGGCATCGCACAAGGGCAGCCTCACGCATGGAATATGGTATTGCTGGATGGGGATTATTATTATCTGGATGCCACCTGGGGAAATACTGATTTTCTGGGAGAGAGCAGTATCGCGGCAGGCAGTGTCAATTACGGATACTTAAATATTACGTCGGATGAGTTGTTTGTCAACCATCAGCCGCAGGTTGATTTTCCTCTCGTCAATTGTGACAGCAGGGAAGCGAATTATTATGTAAAAAATAAATTGTATTTTGACAGTTGGGACGCGGATGCCATCGGCGCGAAGCTTTCACGTGGGTTTGAGGAGAAGGAGGACAGTGTTTCACTGAAATTTGCTGATGGGGAGCTGCTTGTGCAGGCAAAGACCTATTTCATCGATGACAAGCATATCACAGATTACTGCGAAAAAATTTCCCGGATTTATTATGTACAGGACGAGGATCTTCATATTCTCACCATTTATTTTTAAATAATATTAAATTTTTATAAATTTGGAAAAAGGGCTTTTCAAATGAATATAATTATGTTACTGTTATGTAGTAATCAAAACTACATGATATGAGAAATGAAAAAATATTATGTATTTTTTTGAATTGTATATACTAATATGAATGAAAAGGTTGTAAGTATTCAGGAGGCAGACATGCGTTATAAGATTGTGATTGACAGTTGCGGTGAGCTGACAGATGCATTAAAAAAAGACCCGCATTATGAAAACGTTGCATTGGAGCTGGATGTGGATGACTACCACATTCTGGATGATGCCAGTTTTGATCAGCGGGAGTTTTTGCAGAAGGTAAAGGAGAGCCCCAATTGTCCGAAGTCTTCCTGCCCGCCGCCGGCGCGTTTTATGGATGCGTTCGGTGAGAATACGGAGCATGTCTATATGGTGACGCTGTCCTCCCAGCTATCCGGCTCTTACAACAGCGCAATGCTGGCAAAGGAGCTGTATGAGGAACAGCAGGCAAACCGCAGCGAGGAGAGACACGCGAAGATTCATGTATTCGATTCCAGGTCCGCATCCATCGGTGAGACTTTGATCGGCATGAAGATTCAGGAGTGTGAGGAGGCGGGTGATACCTTCGAACAGGTGGTGGAGCATGTGGACAGCTACATTGCGGAGATGAACACTTTTTTTGTTCTGGAAAGCTTAGAGACACTGCGAAAGAATGGACGTCTGAGCAATTTGAAGGCAGCGCTGGCGACTGCGCTCAACATTAAGCCGGTGATGGGTTCTACGGACATCGGTTCCATTCAGCAGCTCGGTCAGGCTCGTGGCATGAATAAGGCATTGGAGAGTATGGTGGAAAAAATGCTTGCTGTTACGAAAAACTGTGAGGAAAAGGTGCTTGCGATTTCTCACTGCAATTGTCCGGAGCGGGCGAAGCGGGTGCGGGAGCGCATTGAAAAGCTGGCACATTTTAAAAATATTGTGATCGTGGATACGGCAGGTGTCAGCTCCATGTACGCCAATGACGGCGGCGTGATTCTGGCGGTTTAGAGTTTATAAAAAGTTAATAAATAGCAACGGAAAAGCAGGGTTTCGTGCCTTGCTTTTTTGATATATAGAATTTATAATAAGAGTTTATAGAAGAAGGGGACTGCAGAGGCAGGTTTGAAGGAAGGTGTTTATTTTTGCAGGAATCCCAATATCAGGTGGAGCGTTTTCAGACAGATCCCATGATCGGTTTGCAGCAGGAGCAGGTGGTGCGGCGCCGGGAGGAGGGACTGGTAAACAGAAGCGTTTCCTCTGCGACGAAGACGACAAAAGACATCGTGAAAGAGAATGTCTTTACTTATTTTAATGGAATTTTTCTGATTCTCGCGATTCTGTTGATTTCAGTAGGATCTTTTCGGGATCTGACATTTTTGATTGTCATTACGGCAAATTCCGCGATCGGTATCGTACAGGAACTGCATGCGAAAAAGGTGCTTGATGAACTGACATTGGTGGGACGCGCGAAAGTGACTGTCTTGCGTGACGGAATGCGCATGGAGGTAGATTCGGAGGAACTGGTTCTTGATGATATGGTCATTCTGTCTGCGGGATGTCAGATTCCTGCGGATGCGGTTGTTCAGAGGGGCAGTGTCTCCGTGAATGAGTCACTTCTGACCGGCGAGTCGGACGAGATCGTTAAGCGGCCGGGAGATGAATTGCTCTCCGGCAGTTTTATCGTGTCGGGTGAGTGTATTGCCAGATTAGAGCAGGTGGGCGCGGACTCCTATATTTCCAAGCTGACACTGCAGGCAACAAAGTCAAAAGAAGGCGAGCAGTCGGAGATGATCCGCGCGCTTGATAAGCTGGTGAAGGCAGTGGGGATTCTAATCATTCCGATTGGTATTACCCTGTTTGTTCAGCAGTATGTGATCAGCGGTAACGATTTGAAAAACAGTGTGACAAGCATGGTGGCCTCTGTGCTGGGAATGATCCCCGAGGGGCTGTATCTGATGGCGACGGTGGCGATGGCTGTCAGCGCCACGCGGCTGGCAGGCAGACAGGTATTGATTCATAATATGAAATGTATCGAGACACTGGCGCGTGTCAATGTGCTCTGTGTGGATAAGACCGGAACGATCACGGAGCCGCGGATGAGTGTCCATGCTGTACTGTGCATGCAGGATACATTTTGTGACAGAACGACGGAGGAATGGCTTGCGGCGTTTGCCCGGGCACAGGCGGCGGACAATATCACAATGGAAGCGTTGCAGGAGCATTATCAAGAGGCGGCAGTGGCGCTTCATGCGGTTTATGTACAAGGTTTTTCCTCAAAAACGAAGTATTCCGGCGTACAGTTTGGAGAACAGTGTTTCGTGCTGGGCGCACCGGAGTTTGTACTGCGCGAAGAATATGCAGCACAGTCAGCTGTGATCGAGGAACATTCACGCGCGGGATACCGTGTGCTGGTGTTTGCGGCCTATGGCGGAAAACTGGACGGGGAGGCGTTGACAGGCAGGGCAACGACACTTGCTTATGTACTGCTTTCCAATCCGATCCGGGAGGGCGCAAAGGAGACCTTCGAATATTTTGCCAGACAGGGTGTTCAGGTGCGTGTCATTTCCGGTGATAATCCGGTGACAGTGTCGGAGGTGGCGGCACAGGCCGGTATCGCCAATGCGGGGCGTTACATCGATGCTTCTACATTGAAGACACCGGCAGACCTCGCCAATGCCGCCACAAACTATGTGGTATTTGGCAGAGTGACACCGGATCAGAAACGCGCGCTTGTGCGGGCGATGAAGGCGCAGGGAGAAACAGTCGCCATGACCGGTGACGGTGTCAATGATGTGCTGGCCCTCAAGGATGCTGACTGCAGCATTGCCATGGCATCCGGAAGTGAAGCCGCATCTCAGGTGGCACAGCTTGTTCTGATGGATTCGGATTTTTCAAGGATGCCGGCAGTGGTGATGGAAGGACGCCGTGTGGTAAACAATATTGAGCGGACGGCATCCTTGTTTCTTGTGAAAAATATCTTTTCCATGCTGTTGTCCATTTTCTCTGTCTGCATGGTGTTGGAATATCCGCTGGAACCGGCGCAGATATCCCTCATCAGCATGTTTACGATCGGTATTCCGGGCTTTATCATGTCTCTGGAGCCGAATAAGGAACGAATACGCGGCAGATTTTTGTCCAAAGTGATCTTCAAGGCATTGCCGGCGGGGCTTACGGACTTTCTGGTGGTCAGCGCCATGGTCATTTTCTGCCGGGAGTTTGCCGTGAATGCGGAGGATGTATCGACGGCGTGCACGATCATCGTGGCAATTGTCGGTTTTATGATCTTGTACAAGATAGCTTCGCCCATGACAAAATGGCATTGGATCATGCTGATCGGTGTGATTACCGGCTGGCTGTTCTGCGTGATAGAGATCAGTCATCTTTTTGCGATCACGAGTATTTCCAAGCAGTGTGCCATGCTGCTGTTTGTGTTTGCGATGCTGACGGAACCGCTATTAAGATACCTGAGTCTGTTGGTTGAAAAGGTGAACGTGCTGTATCATTGGCTGTGTGAGAAAATCAAAAGCACGGCAAAAAAGGAGTAGAGAATGGAACGATCGATGAAAAAGCAAAAGATCCGGAGTCGGAAAAGAGCAGAGAGGGATGCATTGACACCCGACGGGCGCATACTGTGTTCGCATATGATCTGCGAAGCGCTTTTGCAGATGCCGCTGATCCGGGAAACGCAGGCGGTCTGCTGCTATGCGCCGATTGGCAGCGAGGTGGACATCATGGAGCTGGCAGAGCGTCTGTGGGCAGAGGGGAAGCGCCTGGCGTTTCCGCGGGTGTTTCCGTCGGCAGAAGCGGATATGGAGTTTTACGAGGTGAAAGAACGTCGGGAACTCGTGGAAGGTGCCTTTCATGTGCCGGAGCCGCCGGCAGACGGACGCCTGCCGGTGGACTGGAAGGGCGCGCCGGTGCTGGTGCCCGGTGTGGCCTTTTCCGTGTCCGGAGCGCGCTGCGGTTATGGTAAAGGCTATTATGACCGGTATTTTGCGACGCATCCGGAGCAGGTGCGCGTGGGGGTGGCGTATGAGTGCCAGCTGTCAGAGGAATTGTCTGATTGCTGTGAAGCAACGGATGCGCAGATGGATTACGTGCAGACAGAAGGATGCTGTTACCGGTCAGTGGATGGGATGTCCTATGAGGCATTGGTGGAAAAGATCAGCACAAGCAGGCGCTTTGGCAGAGCGCCGGGCATTGTGTGCTCCGCGGCAGTGATGGAACTGCTGGGCCATCCGGAGCGGGAATTGTCCTTTGTTCATATCGCGGGGACAAACGGCAAGGGTTCTGTGGCGGCATTTCTTCGGGAAATATGTGAAAAAGCCGGACTGCGTGCGGGTATGTTCACTTCACCGCATCTGCAGGAGTTTACCGAGCGGATACAGATCGGACACAGGCAGATACCCCGTGAGAAGGTACTGGAGTTTGGACGGATTGTGGTGGCGGCAAACCACAGGCTGATGGCATCCCGCGGAATCAATCTGACAATGTTTGACTATTGCCTTGCAATCGCGTTATTATATTATAGAGAGCAGGGTGTGGATCTGGTGATTTTGGAGACCGGTATGGGCGGAAGGCTCGATTCGACGAATATTATTCCACCCCCGATTGTCTCCGTGATCACCGGTATCGGGCTGGAGCACACGGAATATCTGGGCGACACGATTGCGGCGATCGCGGCGGAAAAGGCTGGTATTTTAAAGCATGGAACACAGGCGGTACTGATGGATCAGGACACGCAGGCAATGGATGTATTTACACAGAGATGTAGAGAGGCGGACATTGTGTACCGGATTAGCGGCAGTGTGGATACTTCAGGATCTTATAAAAATGTCCATTACGAGATCGGCATGCCGGGTGTCTATCAGCGGAAAAACGCGGCGGCAGCCATCGAGGCAGCGCATCTTCTGGCAAAAGCAGGCTATGGGCAGATCACGCAGGAGGCGATCACGGAAGGAATCCGGGACGCACGCTGGCAGGGGCGCATGGAGGTCGTGAGTGATCATCCGTGGGTGCTTCTGGACGGAGCACACAATGTACACGGTGTAACAGCGCTGGCGCAGAGTCTGCGTGAGGCGGGAAATGGCACGAAATATACATTTTTTATGGGTGTCATGGCGGATAAAGACTATGAGACGATGGTGGATCTGATTTTGCCTCTGGCGAAGCGGATCTATGCGCTGGAGCCGGACAGTGACCGTGCGCTGTCTGCGGAGAAGCTCTGCGGGCTTATACGACAAAAAGGCGGCAACGCGGATGTCTGCGCAGATGCGCGGCAGCTGTCGGAATTGGTGTACGCGCAGCCTCAAGATGAAAAATGTGTGATTTTCGGTTCCCTGTACCTGATCGGTGAGATCAGACAGCGGTTGAAAAATATATAAAGCATGATAGCAGAAAGGGATACAGCTGCAGTGTGAGCGGCTGTAAGAGGGGATTTATGTTATGAGAGTTACAGTAAAGGTGGGCACTTCCACGCTGGCGTATCCGACCGGGCGGCTGAACATCCGTCATGTGGAGGAACTGGTAAAGGTGCTCAGTGATCTGAAAAACGCGGGACATGAGGTCGTGCTGGTATCCTCCGGTGCCATCGGCATGGGGGTGGGCAAGCTGCCATTAAAGGAGCGTCCGACGGACATGCCCACCAAGCAGGCGGCAGCAGCTGTGGGGCAGTGTGAACTGATGTATACCTACGATCGTCTGTTTACGGAATACAATCATGTGGTGGCGCAGATCCTGCTGACCGGAGCAGACTTTGATCATGAGGATCGAAGAGAAAATCTGGAGAATACGATGTTCCGGTTGTTGGAGCTGGGGGTTATCCCAATTATTAATGAGAATGATACGATTGCGACAGAGGAGATCTCTGTCGGTGATAATGATACCCTTGGCGCGATCGTCGCGAAGTGCGTCAAATCGGATCTTTTGATTCTTTTGTCTGACATTGACGGATTGTATACAGCAGATCCGCGTCAGGACAGAAATGCCCGTTTTATTTCCGTTGTAGAGGAGATCACGCCGCAGATCGAGGCATTGGCAGGCGGTAGCGGGACTAACCTTGGAACCGGGGGCATGGCAACCAAATTACATGCGGCACATATCGCGACGGAGGCAGGCTTTGACATGGTCATTGCCAATGGCGCGAGACCGGAGATTTTATATGATATTGTAGATGGCAAACGTGTCGGAACGAGATTTATAGGGGAGGGAAATCGATGACAACACAGGAAATATTAGAGGCTGCACGCAGCGCAAAGGCGCAGATGGCACTGGCGGATACTCAGAAGAAAAATGCGGCGTTACAGGCGATGGCAGACTGGCTGGTGTCCGAGACAAATGCGATTCTGATCGCAAACGAGGCAGATCTGAAGGCTGCGGAGGGCAAGATTTCAGAGGTGATGTTGGACAGACTTCGCCTGACAAAGGAGCGGATTGCCGATATGGCGGAGGGCATCCGGCAGGTGGCGGCGCTGCCTGATCCGGTGGGAAAGATCCGCTACAGCCACAGCAGACCCAATGGTCTGAAGATTGACCGCGTGGCATGTCCACTTGGCGTGGTGGCGATCATCTATGAGAGCCGACCGAATGTGACAAGTGATGCGGCTGCTCTGGCAATCAAGAGCGGAAATGCGTGTATTCTCCGCTGCGGCAAGGAGGCATGGCGCAGCAGCGCGGCGATCGTTCACGCATTAAAGCAGGGACTTGCGGCGAAAAAACTGCCGATGGATGCCGTCAGTCTCATTGAGGATACGACACATGACAGCGCAAACGCGCTGATGACGGCGGTGGGCTATGTGGATCTGCTCATTCCCCGCGGAGGAGCAGGACTGATCAATGCCTGTGTGCAGAACGCGAAGGTACCCTGTATCCAGACCGGCACCGGAATTTGCCATATTTATGTGGACAGCTCGGCAGATCTGTCACAGGCAGTGGATATTGTGGAGAACGCAAAGACCAGCCGCCCCAGCGTCTGCAATGCGATGGAGGTATGTCTGGTGGCAGAGGATGTGGCAGAGGCATTTCTTCCGGCATTGAAAGAGCGTCTGGTGGATGCACGCGTAGCTGCTGGAAAACAGCCTGTGGAGCTGCGTCTGGATGTGCGCGCGGCACAGATCATAGAAGGAAAAGCGGCATCAGAGACCGATTTTGACACGGAATTTCTTGATTATATTCTGGCGGTGAAAGTCGTCTCCGGCGTGGACGAGGCGATCGCACACATCAGTGAGCATTCCACCGGACACAGTGAGTCTATCCTGACAAAGGATGAGGCGCATGCAAAAAAATTTACCACAATGGTGGATTCGGCTGCAGTTTATGTGAATGCCTCCACCCGGTTTACGGACGGTGGCGAATTCGGTCTCGGCTGCGAGATGGGCATTTCCACCCAGAAGCTTCACGCCAGAGGTCCCATGGGACTGGAAGAACTGTGCAGTTATAAATATGTGATTCACGGAGACGGGCAGATACGATAGATAGGTGGTGTGTGTATGAAGAGGTGGAAGAAGAGATTTGGCATGGTGCTGGCAGTACTGCTTACAGTTTGTCTGGCACAGTCATCTGTAATGTTAAATGCGCAAACGGTGCACGAGCAGAATACAGGGATGGTCGGTGCGTCATCCGCGAAAAAGACGCCCTTTCAAAAATACGGGAAGTTGTCGGTAAAAGATGGACAGCTGGTGGGAAAAAATAAAAAAGCTGTTCAATTGCGGGGTGTCAGTTCCCATGGCATGTCATGGTATCCGCAGTACATGAATGAGAAGGCATTTCGTACCATGCGTGATGAATGGGGCGTGGAGGTGGTGCGCCTTGCAATGTATACTGCGGAATATAACGGATACTGTACCGGTGACGCGAAAAACCGGGCGAAGCTGTGCAGTCAGATTGATGACGCGGTCAGGGCGGCGAAAAAGCTCGGAATGTATGTGATCATAGACTGGCATATTCTGAGTGACAGTAATCCCCAGATTTATCAGAAAGAAGCAAAAGCATTCTTTAAAAAGATGGCAAAACGTTATGCGGATGAGGATCATGTGATCTATGAGATCTGCAATGAGCCTAACGGCGGAACAAGCTGGGTGCAGATCAAGAAATACGCAAAATCAGTCATAAAGACGATTCGTACCTACGACAAGGACGGCATCATTATCGTGGGGACACCTACCTGGAGCCAGGATGTGGATCAGGCAGTAGCATCACCCATTACCGGATATAAGAATCTAATGTATGCGTTTCATTTTTATGCGGGTACTCACAAGGATGATCTGCGCAGGAGAGTGGAGGCGGCAGCAAAAGCAGGATTGCCGATTTTTGTCACCGAATATGGGATTTGTGATGCATCCGGTTCCGGCGCGATTGACAAAATAGAGGCTGCCAAATGGATGAAGCTGTTAAACAAGTATCAGATCAGCAGTTGTATCTGGAATCTTTCCAATAAAGCGGAGACATCCGCGATGCTGAAACCGAATTGTACAAAGACCTCCGGCTGGAAGTCGTCAGATCTGTCGGATTCCGGAAAGTGGTTTGTGCGGATGATGAAGGGCTAGTCGTTATCTGTCGAAAGCGAAAATAAAAGCAGCCCGGTCAGTTATTCTGACGGGGCTGCTTTTTTTAGTGCCTGATCGACTGCATTTATAAGAACTGCAGAGGTGTATTGATTTTCAGCTTCGTAGGTGATGCCATCCAGAGATTGCTGTTCGAGAATCTGATCACGCAGATGCTCAATTGTCGGCTCCATCAGTGGATACATGACGGCGACGCTGTCCTCCAGATTTACCAGGGATACATCTTTGATGCGGTTTTTGTCTACGATGACCTCTACGTCCACGCTGTGATTCTGAAAATCAATGGATGAGGTATAAATCCCCGGTATGTAGGCTGCGCTCTCTGCTGTGGGGGTCTCTTTTTTGCCCGTGCCGAACATGGTGATGAGCAGAACGACGAGAATGACACCCAACACAAGAAAGATCGCTGTGTACACCAGCTCTTTCATATGAAGTACAAGAATTTTTGTCTGACGGCTCATTGGATTGCACCTCCCTTGCGTGTTTAGTTCAGTATATGAAAGAAAAATAAAAAATATTAAAAAAATTAAAATTTGTGCTTGACTTTTATCAGACCATAAGGTATTATAATACCTGTGCTAAGGAACAGCACAGAAAACAACACAGAAATGCGATAGTGGCGTAGTTGGTAACGCGCGACCTTGCCAAGGTCGAGACCGCGGGTTCGAGCCCCGTCTATCGCTCTTGGGAATCCTCGGAAACGCTGACAGATAGCGGGTTCGGGGGTTTTTTATTGCCATTTTTTTGAATGCATGTGAAAATTTCTTGTATCAGAGAAAAGTACTATTTTATAAGAAGTTATTTACATAAGAAAAGACGGAAATGCGGTATGATAAGCTTACAAAAAGTGATAGCCTGAAGGAACGATAAAAACGCAAGAGCCGCAGGTGAGTAACAGGGGGATAATGACGATGAGAATGATTGTTTTAAAGGACAACTGGACATTGACGGTGCTTGGGAAAAATGTGTATGAGATTCCGGAGACACCGGTTGAAACGGTAGTGCCATCCACGGTATACAGTACGCTTTTGGAGAAAAATCTGATACCGGATCCGTTCTACCGTGACAATGAGCTGAAAGCGACAAAGCTCATGGAAAATGATTTTGTATATGAAACAGATATTGTGATCGGAGCGGAAGAGCGGCAGGCAGATTGTCTGTTTCTTCGTTTTGACGGAATTGACACACTGGCAGATATTTATCTGGACGGAACAAAGATCGGTTCTGCCGATAATATGAACCGTGTGTGGGAGTACGATATTACTCAGCTTGTACAGGGCGATGCGACAGACACGGTTTATCACCTGAAAGTAGTGCTTTATTCGCCTCTTCGATTTATTCAGGAAGAAGATGAAGAATGTCCGGTGGGAGCTTCCTCCGATGCGATGCCGGGCTTTCCGCATATTCGTAAAGCAGCCTGCATGTACGGCTGGGACTGGGGCCCGAGACTTCCGGATGCCGGATTGTTTCGTGAGGTATCCCTGCAGGCTGTGAAAACAGCGCGGCTGGCGCAGGTCTCCATTGCCCAGGAGCATCAGGTGACCGGAAAAACGGTGCATGGTAATGTGGTGGAAGCTGTTCATCTGACTGCGGATGCAGAGATTGAGTGGATGCCGGGGATCATGGATAAAAAAGCGAAAATTGTGATGACAGTAACTTCGCCGGATGGGTCAGAGGTGCTGACGGCAAAGAGTGCGCTGACAGATCCGGTTACCGGATCTGCGCCTTCCATGAGATTGTCGGGGTTGACCTGCGATCTGCGCAGCAATCATGTAACGGCTGAACTAACGGTTACCGATCCACAGATCTGGTGGCCGAACGGCTATGGCGAACAGCCGTTGTATCAGGTGCGTGTACAACTGATTATGGCAGAGGATGAGGTGCTGGATATCTGGGAGAAAAAGATCGGACTTCGCACCGTGACCGTCAATACCGATCCGATGCCGGATGAGATCTATGATCCGCATATGAGAGACCAGCAGCCGGATCTGGATGACGGTGACAGCTATATTACGGCGGAGGGCGGTAAAAAGGTGATTGTCACCGACAAAGAGGCAAAAAAGGTAGAAGGGCGCAACTTCGCAATCGAAGTGAATGGTCTGCAGATTTTTGCAATGGGCGCGGATTACATACCGGAGGATAATCTGCTGACAAGACAGAACCGCGGGCGCACGGAGAAGCTGTTTCTCACCGCGAAGGAATCGAACTACAACAACATCCGTGTGTGGGGTGGCGGATATTTCATGGATGACTTTTTCTATGATCTGTGCGACGAGATGGGCTTTCTGGTATGGCAGGACTTCCTGTTTGCCTGCGCGTCCTATGAGCTGAGTGAGCATTTTGAGGAAAATGTTTCTGTTGAGATCCGTCAGAATATCCGGAGACTGCGCTCGCATCCGTCGCTTGCTTTGTGGTGCGGAAATAACGAGATGGAGACGCAGTATGAGCGGCTTGACTGGCCGAAGAGCAAAAAACAGTATTATGACTATATCCGTCTGTATGAGTACATCATTCCAAAGATTGTAAAGGAAGAAGATCCCACCGCTTTTTACTGGCCGTCTTCTCCGTCATCAGGCGGAAATTACGAAAACAGCAATGCAGAGAATGTGGGAGACGTTCACTACTGGGGAGTATGGCACGGAAATGAGCCCTTTACTGCATACAGAAAGCATCATTATCGTTTTCTTTCCGAGTTTGGCTTCCAGTCTTTCCCTGCGCTGCAGACGGTGCGAAGATTCACGGAGAAGGAAGACCGGAATATCTATTCCCGCGTGATGGAGCTGCATCAGAGAAACACGGCGGCAAATGGAAAGATTATGAACTATATTTCACAGACGTATCTCTATCCGAAGAATTTTGATGAACTGTTGTATATCTCGCAGCTTCTGCAGGCGGACGCGATCCGCTATGGCGTGGAGCATTTCAGGCGCTTCCGGGGTACCTGCATGGGAACGGTTGTCTGGCAGTTTAATGATATCTGGCCGGTGGCTTCCTGGGCGAGTGTGGATTATTACGGCAACTGGAAAGCGCTGCAGTATGCAGAAAAGCGTATGTTTGCACCGGTGCTTCTCTCCTGCGAGGAGCACGGCGAGATTGATCAGAAGCCCTATGTGAATACGCTTCCGCAGCCGATTGATGTGAGCGCGGATCTGCATGTTGCCAATGAGACGGCAGAGCCTGTGAATGGAACGGTGAAATGGTCGCTGCGTCTGCCGGATTCATCTGTTGTCCGGGAGGGAAGCTTTGAGGTAACAGCACCTGCATATGGCGGCGCATGGCTGCCCCATCTTGATTTTAATGATCAGGATCCGTTAAAGGTGCATCTGGCATATGAACTGATTGTGAATGGAACCGTGATTTCTTCGGGAACTACGCTGTTTTGCGCGCCGAAGCATTATGAATTTTTAGATCCGCAGCTGGAGGTATCCGTGGAGGGAGATACGGTTACCGTGACGGCAAAGAACTATGCGAAGGCTGTCAGTGTGGAGACGGAAAATGGCGTTTTGCGTCTGGATGACAATTTTGTGGATATGGAGGCCGGAACGCAGGTGTTTCATATTCTGCCGAGCCGTGATTTCACGGATGACGGAACCCATGTGTCCGGCGCATATCGCGTCCGAAGCGTCTATGAGACCGCAGAGCGGTAAACAGGAGTGGTGTTAACGTCTGTTCTTGCGCGCCTGATTGGGAGTGATTCCTTTCAGGTGCTTGTAGCAGCGGATAAAATAACTGCTGTCGTTATACCCGACTTCCTGGGCGATAAAGGCAATGTCATGGTTGGAGAAAAGCAGCATGTTTTCTGCAACATTAATGCGTGTTGCTGTGATATATTCCTTGCACGTCATGCCGTATCTCCGGTAAAAGTTTAAAGAGAAGGTGGAGTGGGACATATGGCACATAGATGCCAGCTTTTCCACACTCAGATTTTCAAAATAATGAGTGTCAATATACTCAGCCACCAGGTCAAAGCTGAGAGCATATGAGGGATGGATTGCGGGGGAAGAGAGCGCGTTTCCATCCCTCTTCCATACTCTGGCGAAGGCTCCGAGTATTTTCAGAAGATCTGCGATCAGAATCATGGAGTAGGCTAATTCCTTTTTTTCATATTCCTCCAGAATGTCACAAAACAGAGGCAGAAGCTGCATTTGCGCAACCTCCTTCGGAGAGAAAAAGCACCGGTGGAGTGCAGGATTGATACTGTGAAGTGCCACCCGCAGATTCAGCCCGTCAGTCTTTAAGGCAGGCAGTGTATCCGGATCGAATTTGATGACATCATAGCGTGCATGCGTTCCCTTGCAGGAGAGTGCAATGGAGTGGATGCATTTGGGAGGAAACAAAACAACGGAACCGGCACATGCAGTGATTGTTGAATTCCCAAGGGTACATGTAATGGTGCCCTCCAGAATATAGATTATCTCTATATAGTAATGCCAGTGTGAAGGGATTGGGAGCGGCCATTTTTGGCTGTCAGAGCAGAATGCCTCGTAGGGGGAAGTGATAGGATCAATATACTCGTATAAAGTGTTCATTGCTTACCTCATAATTTCTTAGAAAAATTGCAGCGCATCCGGAAGGATACGCTGCAATTTTGATTCATGATAATAGAAAGTTCGCAGAGCGTACTTTCTATTATTTATTCCTCTGCGCTAAGTCCGTTTAGATAGTCATCCACGGCATTGGTGTTGACTTCTACGGAAGATTCTGTGGCTGATGCTGCGTTATTCGACTTCCCGGTTGTCTGATTGTAAACAGAAAATCCGATCCAGACGCAGATGGCTGCGACAATCATGATCCCGAGTGCGCCAACAGCCACACGTTCCAGTTTTTCCTTTCGCATCTCTTTTTTGCGGTTTGCCTTTTCTTTTTTATGCTGATCTACTTTTGACTGACTCATAATGTCTCTCCTTTTGTTTGATAGTGGGGCAGAACCTGAACGATTGGCTCAGCCAATAAATAACAGTATACACTATTTTTACTGTTTGTGGTTGAAAAACACAAAAAATACATATAAAATTGGTAAAAGATTATGCTTTGGAGGAATAACGAAATGAAAACCGGAATTATTTTTGATATGGACGGAACACTGTGGGATTCTGCCAGAGAGGTAGCGTTGGCATGGAATCAGGTAATTGTAAAAAAGGGTATGAAAACCTTGACAGATCAGGATCTGGAGCGCGTGATGGGTCTTCCGATGGATCGTCTGGCACGGGCACTATTTCCGGAAATGGATGCGCAGGCATCTTACGATCTCATGGATGCGTGTGTGGCGGTTGAAAATGATTATCTGGAAATGCACGGCGCAACGCTCTATCCCGGAGTGGAGGAGACACTGCGGGCACTCAGACACACCTATCCGCTCTATATAGTGAGCAACTGCCAGTGCGGTTATATTGAAGCATTTCTGGCGTACTATGGATTCAGTGAGTTGTTTTCGGATACGCAGTGTTATGGTGCAAATCAGAAGCAGAAGGGAGAAAACATCCGAATTGTTGCAAAGCGGAACGCGTTAGACCGTGTGATCTATGTCGGTGATATCGAGGGTGATTATCATGCGACCGTGGAGGCCGGGGGCGAGTTTATTCATGCTGCTTACGGCTTTGGTACGCTGCCGGTAGAAATTGCAAAAAAAGTACCGGCAATCCGAAAATTTTCCGAACTGCCGGCTGTTATAGAACAGATGTGTAATAAATAATGTTCTTTTATGCAGATGCGTTTGCACCATCGCGAATCCACGCGCGCACATCAGGGATCTGGCTTAAGATGGGAAGCAGTACACAAGCAATGACGATACCGGTAACACCCTGTACGATGTTTGCGGGAATACCTGCTGCAGAGTATGCAATGCCGCCTGCAATGGCAGCAGCGGTAAAGCCGCCGTTGGAAGCTGCGTTTAAACCGATCTCAAATAAGAAGTAGCCAAATACCATGATTGCTTCGCCGATGATTCCTCCAAGAATGGTGCGAACGGTAGAAGCGGCTTTGTTTCCGGAAAGCAGCTGGCTGGTCTTACGGAACAGAACGCCGGCAACCATAGCGGTGAGCGCTTTGATAATGAAGGTGGCGGGAACCCACACCATGTATCCGCTGAACAGGTCAGAGAGCATGGAACCGATGCCGGCAGCAAGCGCGCCCATTCCGGGACCAAGAACAATGCCGCACAGCAGTACCATGCCGTCACCCGGATGAATGTATCCTCCTGTGGGAGTGGGGATCTTGATAATCATTGTGCAGATGCAGGTCAGCGCCGCAAACAGTGCGGAGACAACCCATTTTTTTGTTGTGTTTGTATTCATGTTCATACCTCATTTCTTTTTGTTTTATTCCCTATAGGACTTCCATGATCATAGGACAAAACTGGACTGATGAAAATGGCCAGTTCATATAAAAACAACCATTCCAGTTCGACTGCTAATGAGGATTTTCATGAATTTTTGCATCGTAATTGTGAAAATACGGAACGGTTACAAAAAATGAAAATAAATAGCATTCATATGGGTTATATGATATAATGAGTCGTATAGATTGGTATTTTAGGGATGTACAAGCTTTGTAAGGGGAGGAGTTTGCGGTGGGCTATGAGATTGTGCTGCAGTGGTCGGCAATTATTTTTACAATCTTCGTCCTGGTCTGGACGAATCAGGGGAAGAGTACCGGGGAGAAAAAGGCAGGTATATCATTTCTTGTAATGAATTTGTTGATCAATATCGGGTATTTGTTTGAGTTGATGGCAGACAGCAGATCCGCTGCATTTTTATCCATTCAGATCGAATATGCCGGTCTGATTTTTATGGGTTATTTTATGTGCATGTTTTTTTCCTATTATGTGAAAAGCTATGTGCAGCGCTGGGTTGCGGTCTATACATTGATTTTTGATCTGATCATGTTAATGATTGTATGGACAAGCAACTGGCATGAGCTGATTTTTAAAAATGTGAGCTATAATCTTACGGAAGTAGGATACGAGCTGTCCTTTGAGTATGGGGAGTTGTATTTTTTTGTGGTTCTTGGCTGTGTAGTGGTCCCATTTGTGTTGTCATTGATGCTGATTATTTCTTATATAGGAAGGGAGTGGGTAGCGCGTCTGCGCAGGCAGATTGTCCTGATGGCAGCATTGCTGTTTTCTTCCTTTGCACTGATGATTTTGTTTTTTGCACAATCGCTTCCGCTTCATTATAATGTGGCAGGACCTTTGGGTATGGTTTTTGCTGACTGGTTTACGCTTCGCTTTTGGGGAAGGGAAGGCTTTCATCCACAGACGGCTTCTTCGAAAATGGCCTTTGACAATTTGAATGAGGGCGTACTTATTCTGGACGGGGCTATGCAGCTGATGTTCTACAATCCTGCCGCCAAAGAAATATTTCCGGAGCTGGAGCCGACATCACTTCATCACAATATGAAACGTCTGCACAGCGTTCCGTTAGAATTGTTTGAGGAATATGAAAAAAAAGAAATACAGCTGGGCACCCGGCATTATGAAGTCACTCGTTCTAAAGTGCCGGATGTGCGGGGGGAAATTCGCGGATATGTGATGATTTTTCGTGACCGCACGATGGAGTACAATTATATTGCGGAGATCGAGAACGGCAGAAAAAAGACGGAGGTCGCCGAGCAGGAAGCTTTGCATGCACTGGGTGAAGCGAAGCGCGCCAACCGGATTAAGGCGGATTTTCTCACAAATATTTCACATGAGATTCGTACACCGATGAATGCGATTGTTGGTCTGGCAGAGCTGATTATTGAGGAAAGCAGGGGAAGAAAGGTATATGATTTTGCGTGTGATATCAAAAATGCGTCTACAAATCTTTTGGCGGTCATCAGTGATATTCTGAGTCTCTCCAAGCTGGAGGCGGGTCAAATGACGCTCGAACAGGAAGAATACAGCACAGAGCAGCTGCTGGAGGAGACCTTGCATCTGGCAAAGCTTACTGCTTCTTCCAGAGGGCTTCAGCTGAAGCGTGATATTTCTCCACAGCTTCCCTGTAAACTGGTCGGTGATCAGATGCGTATTCGCCAGATGATCAATAATTTTCTGGATTTTGGAATGCAGGGGACAAAACGGGGCTATGTGAAGCTCACTGTGACACATAAGTGGCTGAATGAGAAGCAGGCACTTATGATCTTTCAGTTTGAGGATACGGGAGATGGTTACACAAAGGAAGAGACAGAGGGGCTGTTTGACAAGTTCCAGCGTATGGACGACACAAAGGAGCGCAATTTGGAGAGCATCGGTCTTGGAATCGCGATCACAAAACGTTTCGTAGACCTGATGGATGGCACGGTGGAGATTACCAGTGAGCCCGGAAAGGGGACGACCTTTACGGTTTGCTTTCCGCAGAAAGTGGCGGATGTTCGAAGCATTGAGCAGCAGCCCTGGCGCAAGCATGACGTGATAGCCGATATCGACCGCGCATTTGTTGTCCCGGATTACCGGGTGCTCGTGGTGGATGACAATAAGATTAATCTGAAAGTAGCATGTGGAGCGCTGGAACCTTACAAATTCCTTGTTGATGAAGCAAAGAGCGGCAGACAGGCAATTGATCTGGTAAAGAATCATGTATACGATCTTATTTTAATGGATCATATGATGCCGGAGATGGATGGTATTGAGACGACTGATCACATTCGCAATGATTGTGGCGAAAATGGCAAAAAGCCGATTGTGATTGCGCTTTCTGCCAATGCTTACAATAATGCGAGAGAGATGTTCTTGAACAGCGGTTTTCAGGATTTTATCTCTAAGCCGTTGGATAAAAATGAACTGCATAAGACGTTGTGCAAGTGGATTCCGCAGGAACGTCGTCAGCCGGTAGAGGGCACGCAGGAGGCGCAGGAGAAGATAGAACGCGCCAGCATGGCTGAGATTTTTATGACCGGCATTGATGTGAATGCCGTGATGGGCAAACATACGGGGGGGATGGAGGACTACCTGGAGCTGCTGGAACTCTATTATATGGATGGAGCAGAAAAATCCGGCCTCTTGGAGCAGCTGGTGCATGATGAGGATTTCAAAAACTATGAGATTGAAGTGCACGGACTCAAGAGCGCATCTGCCAATATCGGTGCGTATGATTTTTCAGAGCTGGCAAAGAGTCACGAGTTTGCCGCAAAGGAAGGCGACTATCAGATGATCCGTGATGGTCTGCCTAAGCTGTTATCCGAGTATAACTTTCTTCTTCATGAGATCGAGCGGGTATTGAAAAGCAAGGGCTATTTGAAGGAAGAGGATCCTGCAAATGATACGGACGAGAGTGCTTGTATGCCGCTGGAGGAGACTTATCGGCGCATGGCAGAGATTCTGGATGACATCGAAAACTTCCGGTCTAAGCCTGCTGCGCAGAAGACGGAGGAGCTTTTGTCGGAAAATATTGAAAAAAGTGCCAAAGACTGCTTGAAAGATATACGAAATAGGCTTAAAATGTATGATGACGATACTGCTGAAGATTTGCTGAGAGCTTTTCTTGAAGGAAAAGAGTAACTGGAATCAGAGGCGATCATTTAGGAGAACGAACATGGAGAAGATGAGAATACTTGCGATTGATGACAATACTGTGAATCTCGCGACACTTGAGCAGGAATTAAAATCAAAATACGAAGTGATTCCCATGATTTCCGGTCGCAGGGCGATAAAATATCTTTATAGAGAGCAGGTGGATCTGATCCTGCTTGATGTCGAGATGCCGATTATGGACGGTATTGAGACATTGAAAGAGATACGTGCACAGGAAAATGGAGTGACAGTACCCGTTATTTTTTTAACTGCAAAGAAAGATAAAGCAACCGTCATTGATGGTGCAAAGCTTGGGATTATGGACTGTATTACCAAGCCATTTGATCCGGAGGATCTGCATGAACGCATTGAGCGTGTGTTCAAGCGGCTGGGTGTACTTCCTATGGAGGAAGAGGAACTGTACCAGCGCGTGATAGGTATTTTAAAGGATATGAAGGAAGGCCGTATCAAGCAGGCTATCGTGAAGACGGATGAGGTGCTGAATTATCAGATCGACGAGGAACTGTCCGGGCGTATTCGCAATGTACTCGGCAAGCTCAAGCAGGAGAACATGGAGAGTGCTGTTGAGATGATGGAGCGCGTGGTAGATTACCTTGATAAACGTCTGAACACCGGGAAAAAGGAAAACGCGCTGCCGATTGCTGAGTCAGAAATATCCGTGCGCATTTTGTACGCGGTAGATGATCTGGAGAACTTTAAGCGAAAAGAGGCAATTGGAAAGCTGAAGGATCTGCAGCGTTATGATATTGGGAGCTATGTGTATCATGTGACAGAAGAAGTGGTGTCACTTCTGGAGGATTATGATGAGGTCAAGGCAGAAGAAATGCTGCAGACATTGCTGGCTGATCTGAAAAACGCACCTTCGGGAGAACTTTCCAAGATGGGAATGTCGGATGATGCCAAAAAGGCACAGGGCTATCATTCTACAATTAATAAGTAAAAGAAAAAGGGGATGTCAAACAGTGAATAGTGAAAAGAAGATTCCGGATATGAACAGACAGGAGTATAGCAGTTATGTGCAGCGTCATTACCGCAA
Organism: Lachnospiraceae bacterium; assembly: GCA_022771765.1. Lineage (GTDB taxonomy): Bacteria > Bacillota > Clostridia > Lachnospirales > Lachnospiraceae > W0P33-017. The sequence continues at coordinate 30,247 of JALELN010000088.1, forward strand.
TGACCCGCAGTGGGTGCGCACGATGCTTATTTCTAAATATGACAGAGAACATAATACAACTAAAGGTGAGTAACATTCAATGAGTCGAACAGCTACCGTAGAACGTAATACGAAGGAAACAAAGATCCGGGTGACTCTGGAACTGGACGGAACCGGAATGGGACAGATCGACACCGGTATCGGATTTTTTGATCATATGCTGGAAGGATTTACCAGACATGGATTATTTGACCTGACCGCGAAATGTCAGGGGGATATACAGGTGGACAGCCATCATAGTATTGAGGATATGGGCATTGTGCTGGGCAGCGCGATCCGGGAGGCACTCGGAGATAAAAAGGGCATTGTGCGCTACGGAAGCTGTATGCTTCCGATGGATGAAACGCTGGCTATGTGTGCCATTGATCTTTCCGGCAGACCATATCTTGTGTTTGACGCACCTTTTAAGGGTGCGATGGTCGGGACGATGGATACACAGATGGCACGGGAGTTTTTCTATGCTGTCAGCTATGCCGCCGGCATGAACCTGCATCTTAAGGTACTTTACGGTGAAAATGACCATCACATGATGGAGGCACTTTTTAAGGCCTTTGCCAAAGCTCTTGATGCTGCCACAAGATTTGATCCGCGTATTACAGATGTCCTGTCGACGAAAGGATCACTATAATAGGAAGATAAACGAGATGCATTTTCTGCGACTTTTGCCGACCGAGCTTGACGAGTGGGCAGAGTGTGCAGTAGAAGAAAAGGACTGTGTTACCTGTGATTTTTGCCCGAACGAGCATGACGAGTGTAAGGGCAATTGAACAGGGAATACAGTCCTTTTCATATAATACTGCACAAATTTGCCACGCCGCCCCAAATTTGTTAAAAATGCCGAAAAATAAAATATCTAGTATCTCGTGTTGACACTAAACACTATATCTAGTACAATACATCATAACGACATTTTTAGTAAACCCGACGATAGGAGTAAGCGGTATGAAGATAATCAAGAGAAGCGGTGCAGAGGTTGACTACGATATCACCAAAATAATTGCAGCTGTGCAGAAGGCAAATGAGAGCGTGCCGGCGGCAGAGCGTATGACACAGGAGCAGATTCTGCGGATTTCAGATAATGTGCGAAACACCTGTGAAGAGATGAACCGTGCATTAAATGTGGAGGAAATACAGGATCTGGTAGAAAATCAGATCATGGATCTGCGTGCTTTTGGCGTAGCCAGAAACTATATCACATACCGTTACCGTAGAGCGCTTGTGCGAAAATCAAACTCTACAGACGAGCAGATCTTAAGCCTGATCGAGTGCAATAATGAGGAAGTGAAACAGGAAAATTCCAATAAGAATCCCACTGTCAACAGCGTTCAGCGTGACTATATGGCAGGGGAGGTCAGCAAGGATATTACAAGACGTTTCCTTCTGCCTCCGGAAGTGATCGAGGCGCATGAGAAAGGAATTATCCATTTTCACGATGCAGATTACTTTGCCCAGCATATGCACAACTGTTGTCTGGTAAATCTGGAGGATATGCTGCAGAACGGCACGGTGATCAGTGAGACAATGATCGACAAACCCAAGAGTTTTGCGACTGCATGTAATATTGCGACCCAGAGCATCGCTCAGATTGCCAGTGCGCAGTATGGCGGACAAAGTATTTCTCTGGCACATCTGGCACCGTTTGTACAGATCAGTCGTGACAAATACAGGAAAAAAGTGCGTGAGGAGTTTGAGGCAGAAGGCTTACAGCTTGATGCGGAGAAAATAAACGATATTGCCGAGATGCGTGTGCGTGAGGAGATTAAGCAGGGTGTACAGATGATTCAGTATCAGGTCATCTCGCTCATGACGACGAACGGACAGGCTCCGTTTGTGACTGTGTTTATGTATCTGGATGAAGTGCCGGAAGGACAGATTCGTGATGATCTGGCAATGATTATCGAGGAGATGCTCTATCAGCGTATTCGTGGTGTTAAGAATGAGAGAGGAATCTATATTACGCCGGCGTTCCCGAAGCTGATCTATACGCTGGAGGAGGATAACATTCACGAGGACAGCAAGTATTTCTATTTGACAAAGATTGCTGCAGAGTGCACGGCAAAGCGTATGGTTCCGGATTACATTTCCGAAAAGATTATGAAACAGTTGAAAAAAGGTGATGTTTACACTTGTATGGGCTGCCGAAGCTTTTTGACACCGGACCGCTTTACGGATGAAGGAGTCGGAAATATTGCCAATGCCGGCAATTATGATCCGCAGAAGCATAAATATTACGGACGTTTTAATCAGGGGGTTGTGACACTGAATCTGGTCGATATCGCATGTTCTTCCGGAGGAGACATGGATCAGTTCTGGAAGATTTTTGATGAGCGTCTGGAACTGTGCTATAAGGCATTGATGTGCCGTCATAACCGGTTGAAGGGTACACCTTCTGATGTGGCACCGATTTTGTGGCAGCACGGTGCGCTGGCCCGTCTGGCACCGGGTGAGAAGATTGACAAGCTGTTGTATAACGGCTATTCTACGATTTCTCTTGGATATGCGGGGCTTTGTGAGTGTACCAGATATATGACCGGCAAATCTCACACGGATGCGGAGGCGACACCCTTTGCACTGCAGGTGATGCAGCATCTGAATGATGCCTGCGCTCGCTGGAAGCAGGAGACAAATATTGATTTCAGTGTGTATGGAACTCCGTTGGAGTCTACAACCTATAAATTCGCAAAATGTTTACAGAAGCGCTTTGGTATGATTCCCGGCGTAACGGACAAGAGCTATATTACCAACAGCTATCATGTACACGTGACAGAGCAGATTGACGCATTCAGCAAGCTGAAATTTGAGGCACAGTTTCAGCAGCTGTCACCGGGAGGTGCCATCAGCTATGTGGAAGTGCCTGATATGCAGAATAACATACAAGCGGTGTTGACTGTGATGAAGTATATTTATGACAACATCATGTATGCAGAACTGAACACAAAGAGTGATTACTGTCAGGTGTGTGGTTTTGGCGGCGAGATCAAGGTTGTGAAGGACGAGAACGGCAAGCTTGTATGGGAATGCCCCAACTGCGGCAACCGCGATCAGAGCAAGATGAATGTTGCGCGTCGTACCTGCGGTTATATCGGAACGCAGTTCTGGAATCAGGGCAGGACGCAGGAGATTAAGGAAAGAGTATTACATTTATAGTGTAAAGAAACGGGATGCGATCAAAAAATTGCATCCCGTTTTTTGAAGGAGGAAAAATATCATGGCAACACAGACAGATTTAAATTTACAGAAACAACTGATTTATTCGATCTATGTGCGCAGTCACACACCGGAAGGGACTTTTCGGGCAGTGATCCCGGATCTGGACCGTATCCGTGCACTGGGAACGGATATCATCTGGTTCCTGCCGATTCATCCCATCGGAGTCAAGGGGAAAAAGGGCAGTCTTGGCTG
>JALELN010000091.1 GCA_022771765.1 Lachnospiraceae bacterium
CTCTTGTCACGTCCCTGTGTCGGAGTATTGATCACAAGATCAATCTTATGACCAAGCAGAAGGTCCATGACAGTCGGTGACTCCTGATGGATCTTGTTGACCTTGCGTGCCTTCACGCCCTGCTCTTTCAGATAGTCAGCGGTATGTCTGGTTGCATAGATTGTGTAACCCAATGCCTCAAAACGTTTTGCCACCTCTGCGGCCTCCGGCTGATCTGCCTTTTTGACAGTAATAATCATCTGCTTGTGCTTTGGAAGCTCCACTCCTGCCCCCAAAAATGCCTTGTACAGTGCCTCATCAAAATTCTTTGCAATACCGAGGCACTCACCGGTTGACTTCATCTCCGGTCCCAGAGAAATCTCCGCGCCACGGATCTTCTCAAAAGAGAACACCGGCATCTTGATCGCAAAATAGTCCGCAGCAGGCTGCAGACCCGGCTCATAGCCAAGATCTCTGATCTTCTTTCCGAGAATCACCTCGGTTGCGAGATCCACGATGGGAATTCCCGTCACTTTACTGATATAAGGTACGGTACGGGAAGATCTCGGATTGACCTCGATCACATACACCTCGTTTCCAACCGCAATAAACTGAATATTGATCAAGCCTTTGACATGCAATGCCTTCGCCAGTCTGCGTGAGTATTCCGCAATTGTTTCCTTGACTTCCTCACTCACCGTAGGTGCCGGATAAACGGAAATACTGTCTCCGGAATGAACACCGGTACGCTCGATATGCTCCATGATACCCGGAATCAGGATGTCCGTGCCGTCACATACCGCATCGACCTCCAGCTCCTTACCCATCAGGTACTTATCGACTAGAATCGGGTGATCCTGCTCGATCCGGTTAATGATCTCCATGAATTCTTCGATTTCTTCATCGGAATACGCAATCTGCATACCCTGTCCGCCAAGCACGTAAGAAGGACGCACCAGCACCGGATAGCCCAGCTCGTTTGCGACCTTTTTCGCCTCCTCGGCGGTGAATACGGTGCCGCCTGCGGCGCGGGGGATCTCTGTCTCCTGCAAAATACGGTCAAACAGTTCTCTGTCCTCCGCAGCATCCACATCCTCGGGCGCGGTACCGAAAATCGGCACGCCCATCTTTTGCAGGCTTTCCGTCAGCTTGATTGCTGTCTGCCCGCCAAACTGTACGACTGCTCCGTCCGGTTTTTCAATATTTACCACATTCTCCACATCCTCGGGAGTCAGCGGCTCAAAATACAGCTTGTCCGCAATATCAAAGTCAGTGCTGACCGTCTCAGGATTGTTGTTGATGATGATCGTTTCATAACCTGCCTTCGCAAACGCCCATGTTGCGTGCACGCTGCAGTAGTCGAACTCGACACCCTGTCCGATACGAATGGGACCGGAACCTAATACCAAAACTTTCTTTCGGGGCTGATTCGGTCTGTATTCTACACCTGCTTCATCTTCCTCGCTATCGCTCGGACGCAAGAATCCATCTGAAATTGCTTCGCAATGGGATTCTTGCACACCTGAATCATTTACGCACGACCTCATCAGCAAGTGATTCGGTCTGTATTCTACACCTGCTTCATCTTCACTACCAAATACGGAATAATAATAGGGTGTCTCTGCGGCGAACTCAGCAGCACAGGTATCCACCATCTTGAAAGCCGCACAGATACCGTTGTCGTAGCGCATCTTTTTGATCTCATCCTCGGTTTTTCCGGTCAGTCTGGCAATCACGTTGTCCGGGAACTCAATGCGTTTTGCCTCCGCCAGCAGCTCCGGTGTGAGCTCCTCCTTCTCCAGACGTTCCTCCATCTCCACGAGAATCGCGATCTTATCAATAAACCACTCGTCCACCTGCGTGATGTCGTGGATGGTCTTGTAGTTGATGCCTTTTCGGATAGCCTCCGCAATCAGATAAATCCGGCGGTCATCCACGATCTTCATGCGCTCGATCAGTTCCTGCTCACTCAACGCAGAAAAATCATAGGACTGCAGACAGTCTACATGCTGCTCCAGAGAACGGATGGCCTTCATCAATGCGCCCTCAAAGTTGTTGCAAATACTCATGACCTCTCCGGTGGCCTTCATCTGCGTCGTCAGCGTGTGTTTTGCAGTGATAAATTTATCGAAAGGCAGACGCGGAATCTTAACCACACAGTAATCCAGCATTGGCTCGAAGCTGGCATAGGTCTTTCCGGTAATGGCGTTTTTAATCTCATCCAGTGTGTAGCCCAGCGCGATCTTCGCAGCCACCTTTGCGATCGGGTATCCCGTCGCCTTACTTGCCAGCGCGGAAGAACGGCTCACACGGGGATTTACCTCGATGACGCAGTACTCGAAGGAATCCGGCTTCAAGGCATACTGTACGTTACAGCCTCCGGTAATGTTCAGCTCGGTAATAATATTGAGTGCAGACGTACGCAGCATCTGGTATTCCTTGTCACCCAGCGTCTGAGAAGGCGCAACAACGATGGAATCGCCAGTATGCACGCCCACCGGATCGATATTTTCCATGTTACATACAGTGATACAGTTGCCGGCAGCATCCCGCATCACCTCGTACTCGATCTCCTTCCAGCCAGCGATACAGCGCTCCACCAGCACCTGGCCCACACGGCTTAAACGTAGTCCGTTAGAAAGGATCTCGATCAGCTCCGTCTCATTGTGCGCGATTCCGCCGCCGCTGCCGCCCAGTGTATAAGCAGGGCGCAGCACCACCGGATAACCGATCGTATTTGTGAATTTGATACCGTCCTCTACATTCTCTACCACGAGAGATGCTGCCACCGGCTCGCCGATCTTTTCCATCGTATCTTTAAATTCCTGACGGTCTTCTGCCTTTTTGATCGTCTCAGAAGTCGTTCCGATCAGACGCACACCGTGCTCTGCCAGAAAGCCACTCTCCGCCAGCTCCATTCCGAGGTTCAGTCCCGCCTGACCGCCCAGGGTCGGCAGGACGCTGTCGGGTTTTTCTTTTAAAATAATCTGTTCCAATACCTTTGCGGTCAGGGGTTCGATGTAGACCTGATCTGCAATGTTTTTATCCGTCATGATCGTTGCGGGGTTAGAGTTTACAAGACATACCTCGATGCCCTCCTCCTTTAAGGAGCGGCATGCCTGTGTGCCCGCGTAGTCAAACTCCGCCGCCTGTCCGATGACAATGGGGCCGGAGCCAATCACCAGTACCTTTTTAATATCTTTATTCTTCGGCATGATTAATTTCCTCCCATCATCTCAATAAATCTGTCAAATAAATATGCACTGTCCTGCGGTCCCGGGCATGCCTCCGGATGGAACTGCACGGTAAATATCTGCTTTCCCACATATTCCAGCCCCTCGTTCGTGCCGTCATTGACATTCACAAAGGCAGGCTTTGCCACTGTCGGATCCAGCTTGTCCGTGTCCACCACATAGCCGTGATTCTGTGAAGATATATATACCCGTCCGGTCTTTAGATCCTTCACCGGATGATTGCCTCCGCGATGGCCGTATTTCAGCTTGTGCGTATCCGCACCGGTAGCCAACGCCATGAGCTGGTGTCCGAGACAGATCGCAAAGATCGGCACATCGGAATCGTACAGCTTTTTGATCTCTTTAATAATGTCCGTACATGACTTCGGGTCTCCCGGTCCGTTAGAGAGCATGATGCCGTCGGGCTTTGCAGCCAGAATCTCCTCCGCCGGTGTATGTGCCGGGTAAATGGTCACCTCACAGCCGCGCTTGTTTAATGATCTGGCGATATTCTGCTTTGCGCCGAAATCCAGCAGTGCCACCTTCTTACCATTGCCCTTTAACACGGAGGGCTCGCTGCATGTCACTTCATCCACAACATTGCCAACCTCGTAGGCAGCCAGCTGCGGCATAATCTTCTCCAGATCATAATTTTCGTCGGTGGTGATCATTCCGTTCATCGTTCCTTTTTCCCGCAGCAGCTTTGTGAGCGCACGAGTATCAATACCCGCAATACCGGGAATGTCATGTTTTTCCAAAAAGTCCTGAATGCTTCCCTCGCAGCGGAAATTGCTGGCAGTTCTGGATAACTCCCGTGTGATAAATCCTTTCACCCACGGTTTCTTTGATTCCATATCGCTGAAATTGATGCCGTAATTTCCGATCAGCGGATAGGTCATGGTCACTGCCTGTCCTGCGTAGGACGGATCTGTCAGCACCTCCAGATAACCTGTCATAGAGGTATTGAACACGATCTCGCTGATCACTTCCTTCCTGGAACCGATGCTGGTTCCGGTAAAAATGTGTCCGTCTTCAAGTATGAGAAAAGCCTTCATTTTCTTTATCCTTTCACGCAAATTTTTTTTATTTTATTACATTATCTCTTATATTTCAAGTAATAATCTTCGGAGTTTCTGCAATTTTTTACTGCGTAATCTATAATACATAATTATAAGCTACGCGCCTCTTATCTGTGTGAGGATTTTCACGATGGAAAATCTTTAGTAGCCGCTACGTCTTTTCGCGGAGCGGGAGCGTGTCTTACATGGAAACATCTCCGACACCCTTAGGGATATGCATAAAAAGTGCTGTAGGGGTCACGCCGACCCTTACAGCAACTGATCTGTTACGTTTAATGCTTCGGCGTAAGCTTTGTCATGCCACCCATATAAGGCTGTAAAACAGTCGGGATATTGACGCTGCCGTCTGCATTTAAATTATTCTCCAGAAACGCAATCAGCATACGGGGCGGAGCAACCACCGTATTGTTTAAGGTGTGTGCAAAGTACTTATTGCCATCTGCATCCTTTACACGGATCTTCAGACGTCTTGCCTGGGCATCTCCTAAGTTAGAGCAACTGCCCACCTCAAAATATTTCTTCTGACGGGGAGACCACGCCTCCACATCACAAGACTTCACCTTCAGATCAGCAAGATCGCCGGAGCAGCACTCTAATGTACGAACCGGAATATCCATGCTGCGGAAGAGGTCAACCGTATTCTTCCAGAGCTGATCATACCAGTATTTAGAATCCTCAGGCTTGCAGACAACGATCATCTCCTGCTTCTCGAACTGATGGATACGGTAAACACCGCGCTCCTCGATACCATGTGCGCCTTTCTCCTTTCGGAAGCAGGGTGAATAGCTGGTCAATGTATAGGGAAGTTTTTCTTCCTCATTGATCGTATCGATAAATTTACCGATCATGGAATGCTCGGAGGTACCGATCAGATAGAGATCCTCTCCCTCGATCTTGTACATCATGGCATCCATTTCCTCAAAACTCATGACACCGGTCACCACATTGCTGCGGATCATAAAAGGCGGCACACAATAGGTAAAGCCACGATCAATCATGAAATCTCTTGCATAGGAAATCACTGCGGAATGAAGTCTTGCGATATCTCCCATGAGATAATAAAAACCATTGCCTGCTACCTTTCCGGCTGCATCGAGATCAATACCATCAAAACGACTCATGATATCGGTATGATACGGAATCTCAAAATCGGGTACAACCGGCTCACCGAACTTCTCGATCTCCACATTGCAGGAATCATCTTTACCAATAGGAACAGAAGGATCAATGATATTCGGAATCATCATCATATCCTTTAATACCTGCTCGGAATATGTCTTTTCCTGCTCTTCCAGTTCACTGAGGCGCTCCGCGAATTCTGCTACCTGAGCTTTAACTGCCTCAGCCTCCTCCTTTTTGCCCTCCTTCATGAGTGCACCAATCTGCTTGGAGAGCTGGTTTCTTTTGGCGCGAAGATCATCTGCCTCCTGCTTTGCGGCACGGGATTTCGCATCCAGCTCAATGACTTCGTCCACTAACGGAAGCTTTTTATCCTGAAATTTTTTCTTGATATTCTCTTTTACTGCATCCGGATTCTCACGTAAAAATTTAATGTCAATCATAGTTTCGCCTCTTAATCTAAAGGATATTTGTCAGTCAATGTCTTAACGATTGCCTTTGCCGCAGGCACTGCGCTCTCGCCCTCTTTGATGAGCATTGCGATTGCCTCCGCGATCTTGTCCATGTCCTCCGTATTCATGCCGCGGCTGGTCACAGAAGGTGTGCCGATACGGATACCGCTGGTTACAAAGGGCTTCTGGGGATCATTGGGAATCGTATTTTTATTCGCTGTAATATTTGCGTCATCCAACAGCTTCTCAACAGCCTTTCCGGTCAGATCAAAGGGTGTCAGATCCAGCAGCATCAGATGGTTGTCCGTACCGTCGGAAACGATCTTGATACCCCGGGCCTGCAAGCCCTTGCAAAGTGCCTGCGCATTGTCGATGATCCCCTGCTGATATTCCTTGAAGGACGGCTGAAGTGCCTCCTGGAAGCAGACTGCCTTTGCCGCGATCACGTGCATCAGAGGTCCGCCCTGAATGCCGGGGAAAATTGCCTTGTTGAATTTATACTTATCAGCAGTCTCCTGCTTGCCGCAGAGGATCATACCGCCTCTCGGTCCGCGCAGTGTCTTGTGTGTCGTCGTTGTCACAACATCTGCATAGGGAATCGGGCTCGGATGAAGTCCTGCTGCCACCAGACCCGCGATATGTGCCATATCTACGAAAAGAATTGCGCCAACTTCGTCTGCGATCTCACGGAATTTCTTGAAATCAATCGTTCTCGCATATGCGGAAGCACCTGCGATGATCATCTTAGGCTTGCACTCCTTTGCAATCGCCAGTACGTTATCATAATCGATCACGCCGTTATCATTCACACCGTAAGGTACAATATTGAAATAAGTTCCGGAGAAATTCACCGGGCTTCCGTGTGTCAGATGTCCGCCATGGTCTAAATTCATTCCCATCACTGTATCACCGGGCTGTAAGCAGGCAAACTGCACTGCCATATTTGCCTGAGCGCCGGAGTGAGGCTGTACGTTTACATACTCTGCGCCAAAAAGCTTTTTGGCACGCTCTCTGGCCAATTCCTCCACCACATCTACGCACTCGCAACCACCGTAATAGCGATGTCCGGGGTAACCTTCTGCATATTTATTTGTCATGACACTGCCCATCGCAGACATCACCGCATGGCTCACCCAGTTCTCGGATGCGATCAACTCAATGTGGCTGTTCTGTCTGTCACTCTCTGCCTGAATCGCTGCTGCCACTTCGGGGTCAACGGCCTTGATATCATCCATTGTATACATTTTATTTTCCTCCTATTATCGTTCAGGGCAATCGGTACTGTCACCGGTTGCCCTTACTACTCAGTTTCATTTTAACTCTATTTTTTCTTGCCGCCCTTATTGAAATGAATCTTCATATCAAACCACAGGTTTGTGGAAATGCATACGGAAGAGAACAGACCCGCTACAATACCTACCATCAGCGGAAGTGAGAAATCCTTGATGGACGCAACACCCATGATATACAGTAACAATACCATTACAAAGGTTGTCACGGAAGTATTGATGGAACGGGACAAGGTCTGAGTGACACTCTTGTCCCCGATCTCTGCCAGTTCTTCCTTCGATACGCGGGCACGGTTATGAATATTCTCACGCACACGGTCGAATACGACGATCGTATCATTAATAGAATAACCAAGAATGGTCAGCATAACCGCAATAAAGGTAGAACCTACGGAAATACGAACCAATGCGTAGCTTGCCAGCACCAGCAGAATATCATGGATCAACGCCAGCACGGATGCTGATGCGAAACGGAAATCCTGAAAACGGAACGCAATGTAGATCATGATCAGTATCACTGCAATAATCACGGCGACAACCGCATCACTGGTCATCTCTGAACTGATCGTTGAACTGATGGACTGAGAAGAAATCGTATTCTCATCCACACCATACTTGTCAACAAATACCTTATTGAATGCTTCACGCTCTTCCAGATTCAGGTTTCTTGTCTTAAAGATCACGCCGTTGCTGTCGGCAACCTTCTGTACATAGACATCGGAATCGCCTGTAATATCCATCACTAAAGGAACCATCTCGGAATCAATCTGCTCTAACGTGTACTCCTCATTGAAGTATACCGTATTCGATGTACCGCCGACAAATTCCAGACTCAGGTTCAGAGCACCCTCACCCTTTGCACTGTGTACACCCATACCGATAAATCCGGCTGCGATACATGCGAC
>JALELN010000135.1 GCA_022771765.1 Lachnospiraceae bacterium
GTACACCGCCCAGCTGCCGTCTCCCGGTTTATTGGATGCCATGGACTTGTCAGTATCAAAAGATACGTCATCCCCTGCCTCAGAAAACGCATTTTCCGCTTCATCCAAAGTCTCCTCACCGCCGCAGGCGACGAGGGAAAGACACATTGCCATGGTCAAAAGCAACGATAACAGGTTCTTTTTCATTAGACCTTCCTCCTTCACTCATACATATCCGCTTGACTTATTTACACCATATACGAATTAATCAGGAAAAAGTGAGCTGCTGCCCGAATCGTACCGAAAATGTCTTGAATCGACAAAAGAGCTGTCGTTCATATTTTAATATCTGGAAATTCTTGACCGAATGTGCGATAATAGTGTAATATTTGACCAGGGAAAGGAGAACGATCGACATGATAAAGATAGCATTTTGCGACGATGACAGCGCTGTGCTCAGTGACCTTCATGAGCTTCTTGCCCTCTACCGCGCGGAAAAAAATAAGGAGATCGACGATTATACGTTTCACAGTCCGCTGGATCTGATCGCAGAGATCGAACGGGGCACCCGGTTTGATATCCTGTTTCTGGATGTGCTGATGCCCGGTCAAAATGGGATCGATGCAGCCACAGAGATCCGTAACTATGACAAAAATGCGAAGATCATTTTCCTGACTTCATCCTCTGAATTTGCCGTACAGTCATACACGGTGAATGCTTTTTATTACCAGCTCAAGCCCATCTGTGCGGAGGGCTTCGCCCGTTTGATGGACACGGTTCTCTCCCAGTGCGAGAAAGAGCAGGCAAGCAGTCTGATCCTTCATTGCAAAACCGGTATCACACGGATCAAGCCGGCACAGCTGGAATACTGCGAGGTGATCCACCGGACGCTGTTCATCCACCTGACCAGCGGGAAAGTATTGGAATGTATTGGCAGTCTGGATGAGCTGGGCAGACAGCTGATCCCCTATGGGAGCTTTCTGCGGCCTCACCGCTCCTATCTGGTGAATCTGGAATACATACAAAATCTCTCTTACCGCGCCATCACCATGTCGTGTCTGGCAGAGATCCCGATCCCCCGCGGAAAGTATAATGAGATTAAAAACGCCTTCTTAGAATACGCGTTTTTAACAGGCAGGTGACAACATGAGCTTCTGGATTTCTCTTTTAAACAATGTTTCGGTAAGCTTCTTTGGAGGCATATTGTCCGCATCTTTTTGCGATGCACTGGGCACTCGAAAAAAACGCTGTATCTTTGTATTCTGTATGCTGCTTTTCCCCTTACTTCAGGGTCTGCTATATTTTCGTTGGGGTTCTGAATTTATGCGGGAGATCTATCCTCTCGTCGTTCATTTTCCTCTTCTTCTGCTTCTCTACGCCCTGACCGGCAGACTCCTGTGGCCGCTTTTTTCCATTCTTACCGCCTATCTGTGCTGTCAGCTGCGACGGTGGATCGCACTTTTTGCAGTCGCAATATTATCCGGCGGACAGCCGATGCAGAATTTTTTCGAACTGCTCCTCACCCTGCCTTTGCTGCTCCTTTTGCTGCGTTATACCTCGCCTCTCGTACGGCAGCTATCCGGTTATCCGGCCAAGACCCAGTGTCAGTTTGGTGCGATTCCGGTGGTTTATTACATTTTTGATTATATAACCAGCGTATACACGGATCTCCTTGCCGGCGGTGATCCGGTGGTAGTGGAATTTATGCCCTTCGTGTGCTGTGCCGCGTATCTGGTGTTTTTGCTGTACAATTCCGTCAAGGAACTCACACAGAATCAGCTGAAGCAGGCACAAAAGAGCCTTGGTATCCAGCTCAATCAGGCTGTCCGGGAGATCGATGCCCTGCGGGAGTCCCAGATGCTCGCCAGCCAGTATCGCCATGACATGCGCCACCATCTGCAATATGTGTCTGCCTGTATCGAAAACGGGCAGGAAGATCAGGCACAAGCCTATATCAGCGGAATCTGTAAGGAGATCGAAGCACAGAAAGTGGAACGTTATTGCGAGAATGAGACTGCGAACCTGATCCTCTCCGCCTTTGCCGGTCGTGCGAAAAAAGAGGGCATTGAAATAAAGGTAAAGGGATCTCTTCCCCCTTTTATCCTGATCTCAGACAGCGATCTGTGCGTGCTGCTCTCGAATGCACTGGAAAATG
>JALELN010000144.1 GCA_022771765.1 Lachnospiraceae bacterium
TGCGAAAATACAGTAGAAGCAGTCTCCTATTTACTGGGAGAGGTTCCGATTGATGGATATTACGCGCTGGATATGAAGGCGATACCGAAGATCAATCACGAGGTAGGCGGTGTAGAGGTGACGATAGAAGATGACTTCTCAGACTCAGATCCGACTTTGGTTCAGGGAACGAAAGTGCTTCTGAATGATGAACAGGCCTATCATTATATTCATGACCGCATGAATGTAGGAGACGGAGAAAATATATCCCGCATGCGCAGACAAAAAACATATATGGATGCATTGAGTGAAAAAGTACGTGGTTTACAGAAAGAAGATCAACAGTTTGTACTGAGACTGCTGCAAAATTTACAGGATGATTCTGTTACAGATCTGGATCTCAATCAGCTGGCAGGGTCATTGCAGGAAATCAGTCATTATCACTCTACAGGAGTGCATCAGATAGAGGGAACAACCCAATTGGGACAGGCATTGGGTGACGGCCTCGATCATACTGAATTTTATCCGGATGAGGAATCACTGAAAGAGCAGATGATGCAGTTGTACTGTCTGGAAAAAATGCAGGAATGAAATCAATATGAGAAGAGGAAATATGGTACATGAGTCAAACAAATGAAAAGAATCAGTCGGTACAGATGGATGATGAAGCAGAGATCGACCTTCTGGAACTGTTCTATTATCTAAGAAAAAGATTGGTATGGCTGGTGCTGGCATTTATTATTGGTGGAATTATTGTCGGAACAGTATCTTATTATCTGATCACGCCTAAATATGAAGCTACGGCAAAGGTGTATATGGTATCAGCTTCCAGCGATTCCCTGATCAATCTGTCTGATCTGAATCTGGGAACCTCGTTGTCAGAAGATTATGAGGAGATGCTTCGTATTCGCCCGATTTATGAAAAGATCATAGAAGAACTGGATCTGGATTATACCTACGAGGATTTTCAGAAGCTCATTGAGATATCCACAGTTGGAAATACCCGTGTGTTGCAGATCACTGTTGAGACAGAAGATCCGGAGGAATCCAAAAACATTGCCAATCTATTGGCGGACAACGCAGAGAACTATCTGCCGGATCTGATGGAAACCTCGGAACCAAATGTAGCGGAGTATGCCATCTTACCGGAGAAGCCGAGTTCTCCCGATATTGTTATGAATACAATGATCGGAGCAATCGCTGCACTTGTGTTGCTTGGGGGAATCTTTACCGTGAGATTTGTCATGGATGATACTTTCAAATCGGCAGAAGATGTGGAACGTATTTTCGGCGTCATGCCGCTTACAGTAATACCGGAATCAGGCAGTAAGGAATTAAAGTCAAAGAAGCATCGGAAAAAGCGAAAGAAGCGCAGATAAATGCCGGTCAATGAGAACAGGAATGAGGAAGGATCAGGTTATGAGTACAACAAACGAAAAGATAACTATAGAGCGTATCGACATAAATGATCTAAAGCTTGATAAAAAACCGCGGCCGCTTCACAAGATCGTGATGGATGATCTGCCGGAGCTTCCTTATGCAGTGGAAGAAGCGATCAACAGACTGCGTGTCAATATCAGTTTTATAGGAAGTGATATCAAGACGATCATGGTGACCAGTACGATGCCAAACGAAGGAAAAAGCTTTGTATCCCTGCATTTATGGCGTCAGTTGGCACAGGCCGGGATCCCGACACTGTTTGTAGATATGGATCTTCGAAAGTCTGTCATGGTGGAAAAATACAGCATGCATTGTGAGAACAATGAGACTATGCACGGCACTTCCTACTATCTGGCAAATAAGATCTCATTATCAGAAGTAGTCTTTCAGAGCGAGATACCAAATGGCTACATACTTCCGAACGTAGATAATGTCATAAATCCATCGATGCTGCTGGAAAGCAATCGGTTTAAGGCGATGTTTGAGCAGATGAAAGCAGCATTTCGTTATGTGATCGTCGATGTTCCACCCTTAAATCTGGTATCTGATGGAGAGAAGATTGCTTCTTTGTGTGATGGAGCAATCCTTGTTGTGCGCGGTGGAGATACACCAAAAGCAATGGTAAAAAATTCTGCCAGCCAGATCGAGCGTGCCGGCTGTCCATTGCTTGGGATCGTATTGAACCGTGTCAAGGGATCCGGAAGTGGGTACTATTACAAGAAATATGGCGGAGGCTCTTATTACGGAAAGTATGGAAAAGAAGGCTATTACTACAAATAGCAGAAGCTCAACACGGAGATAACGGATCTTCCATGTGTATGGAAATCGGTTTCTCAATAAATATCATGAGGAAAGGAGGAAAAAGTCATGATTAAGGGAATGAAAAAATTTTTGGCAGGAATGTTGGTAGCAGCTGTTGCTGTAACAGCTGTTCCCGCAATATCCTATGCTGCAACAAGCCCTACCACATCTGTAGAGCCTGTAAAGCAGACAGAGGTGACTGCTGAGAAGAAAAATGGAATCGAGATTACAGTCAATACTTCTACAAGTGGAAAGGCAACAATCAGTGAGATTGAACCTACCACGAAGAAAACTGTAACGGTTGCTTCAAAGGTGACTGTTAACGGTGTATCTTACACGGTTAATAAGATTTCCGCAAATGCATTTGAAAATTGCAAGAAAGCAACAAAGGTTTCATTACCTTCAACCATCACCACAATTGGTGCAAAAGCATTCTCAGGAAATAAGACGATCAAAACGATCGCACTTACCAGCAAGAATGCACCTACGATCAGCAAGACAGCATTCAAGGGTGTTAACACCAAGAAAATGACGATTACCTATTCGTCAAAGATGTCAAAGAGCGAGATCAAGGAATTAAAAGCAGCTTTGAAGGCAGCCGGATTTAAGGGAACTGTAAAGAAGGCAAAGTGATCTTCGCTTAGCATGCATTGTTTAGGGCGTTGGGAGAAAACGCTTCCGATGCCCTAAACGATCAGATGAATTATTTGAGAACACACTAGATGAGATTGACCGGAACAAAAACAAAAGAAGAAACTTGGTGATCGAAATTGTATGAAAAGAAACAAAAAGGCTGGCGAAAGCACATAGATTTTATACTGTTGGATATCCTGTGTCTGCAGCTGGCTTTTGTTCTTGCATACTTTCTACGGTTTGGTTTAGAAAACCCCTATGTCAATAATGAATACCGGAGCCTGGCAGGTGTCTACATCCTGATTGATCTTTTGGTGGCGGTCATGTTTGATTCGTTCAAAAATGTGTTGCGCCGTGGTTACTATAAAGAATTTACGGCTGTGCTAAAGCATGCATGCTTTGTGGAAGCGGCAATGCTCATGTATCTGTTCTCAACACAGCGCGGAGATGTTTATTCCAGACTGTTTTTCTATTACATGATACCGTTGTA
>JALELN010000163.1 GCA_022771765.1 Lachnospiraceae bacterium
GAACAGGGAATGTGAGACACAATGTATCAGGCAGTGCACTTTGGAGCGGCTGGTACTTAGTGACCGTATTTTGGTCACTTATGTACCACTGCCAGCGACAAGTAGCGAGAGCGTGCCTGCCATACATGTGCTCACATGACCTGGAAATGTAACGTAAATAGTTTCGCAAACGCCTAATCAAAAAGCAATGATGGAAGGAGAATACATGACTATGACAGCAGAACATACAACCGGGTCAGCGGGAGAGGCGCAGCCGACCCGCGTCGCCCTCATTGGCATTGTGGTGGAGAATCCGCAGGCAGTGCCGAAAATGAATGAACTTTTGCATGAATACGCGCACTATGTGATCGGGCGCATGGGAATTCCTTACGAGAAGCGCGGCGTATCAATCATCAGTGTGGCGGTGGATGCCCCGGCAGACGTGATCAGTGCCTTGTCCGGAAAAATCGGACGACTGGAGGGCATCTCCACAAAAACCATTTACTCAAAATTACCGGAGAATGAGACATGACAGAGAGAACACAACGGATAGATGCGCTGGCAGATGCGCATATTTTGCCTGCACAAGAGCTGGTCGCGCTGATTACCGATGCCACCCCGGAAAGTGATGAATATTTATTCGAACAGGCGAGAAAGGCGCGGGAGGCGGTGTATGGAAAAGCAGTCTATATGCGAGGGCTGATTGAATTCACAAATTATTGTAAAAACGACTGCTATTATTGCGGGATCCGGCGCAGCGCGAAGGACGCACAGCGTTATCGTCTGAGTGAGGAACAGATTTTAAGTTGTTGCGAGGCGGGATACGCGCTTGGATTTCGCACCTTTGTCCTGCAGGGCGGCGAGGATGGGTATTACACGGATGAACGGATCATATCTATCGTTTCAAAAATAAAAGAAAAATACCCGGACTGCGCGGTGACGCTCTCCATCGGGGAGCGGGAGCGCGCAAGCTATGAAGCCTTTTTCGCGGCAGGCGCAGACCGGTATCTGCTGCGGCATGAGACCGCGGACGATACGCATTATGCGTTGCTTCATCCGCCGGAATTATCGCTTTCGCACCGCAAGCAGTGCCTGAGGGATTTAAAGGAGATCGGATATCAGGTGGGCTGCGGCTTTATGGTGGGATCACCCGGACAGACACCGGAGCATCTGGCAAAAGATCTGCAATTCATTCATGAATTGCAGCCACATATGGTTGGCATCGGACCCTTCGTGCCGCACCATGACACGCCTTTTGCCAATGAGGAGCAGGGCGGACTGGAGTTGACGCTGCGGCTGCTGGCAATCATCCGTCTGATGGAACCCCATGTGCTGCTCCCCGCGACGACAGCGCTGGGCACGATCGACCCCCGCGGCAGGGAAAAGGGCATTCTGGCAGGCGCAAATGTGGTGATGCCAAATCTGTCACCGCAGGATGTCCGTAAAAAATATATGCTTTACGACAACAAGATCTGCACCGGAGATGAGGCTGCAGAATGTGTAACATGCTTAGAAAGACGAATCACTTCCACAGGCTACGAGCTGGTCTGCGATCGCGGTGATTTCAAATAAATACAGAAGTAGGAGGAAAAGATATATGTACAATCCAAAATCAAACAAGGCAGAGGAATTTATTGATGACGGCGAGATTCTGGAGACACTGGAATACGCCGAGAAAAACAAGAGAAACGCGGAACTGATCGATCAGATCATTGAGAAGGCAAAGCTGCGCAAGGGACTTTCCCACCGGGAGGCAGCAGTTCTTTTGGACTGCGAGCTGGAGGATCGCAACGAAGAGATCTATGCGCTGGCAAAGCAGATCAAGAAGGACTTTTATGGCAACCGTATTGTCATGTTTGCGCCGCTGTACCTGTCTAATTACTGCATCAACAGCTGTGTGTACTGTCCGTACCACATCAAAAATAAGCATATTGCCCGCAAAAAGCTGACGCAGGACGAAATCCGCGCGGAAGTCATCGCGCTGCAGGATATGGGTCACAAGCGACTGGCGCTGGAGACCGGTGAAGATCCGGTCAATAATCCGATCGAGTATGTTTTAGAGAGTATTGAGACAATCTATGGCATCAAACACAAAAACGGTGCTATCCGCCGCGTGAATGTCAACATTGCCGCGACCACCGTGGAAAACTACGCAAAGCTGAAAAAAGCCGGTATCGGAACCTACATTCTGTTCCAGGAGACCTACCACAAAAAGAGCTACGAGAAGCTGCATCCGGCAGGACCGAAGCACGACTACGCATACCATACCGAGGCAATGGACCGCGCGATGGAGGGCGGCATTGACGATGTGGGTCTGGGAGTATTGTTCGGTCTGGAGATGTACCGCTACGAGTTTGCGGGACTTCTCATGCACGCGGAGCATCTGGAGGCAGTTCATGGTGTCGGTCCGCATACCATCAGCGTGCCCCGGATCCGCCATGCGGATGACATTGATCCGGACGCATTTGACAACAGTATTGACGATGATATTTTCGCGAAGATCGTGGCGTGCATCCGTATCGCCGTGCCCTATACCGGCATGATTGTTTCTACCCGTGAGAGCAAGAA
>JALELN010000176.1 GCA_022771765.1 Lachnospiraceae bacterium
GCAGAGAGAAGGGGACGCTGTGTGTGTCAGACCACCACACGGCGCCCGGCAAGCGCCGTTTCACCCGCGGAAACGGTGAAATGGGACAGGCCAGGGAGCGCAGCCTGACGGATTCCGATGGTTCCTGCGTAGAGCTGATGAGCGGCATATTTTGCGGGGAGCAGCCGGAGGCAATCTGGCTGGCACCCTGTGAGGAACGGCGTTTTGTTCAGTATGTACTGCCCTATCAGGGGATTGGAACGGTAAAAAATGCCACCAGAGAGGCGGCTGTTGGTCTGGAACTTGCAGACAATGATCTTACGGTGCGCGTTTATGTCACACAGAGCCGGCGGGTACGCATTGTTTTAGAGGAGGGATTTTCTACTCTGCTAGAGGAGGATACACATCTTTCACCGGCAGAGGTTTATGAGCAGACGCTGGAGTGTACGGTCACAAACGAGACAATGCTGCAGTTGTCTGTCTATGATCTGCAGACGAATGCGCTGCTGGCAGTGTATCGACCGCAGGCGGATATGGAACTGCATATTGAAAATGAAAAACCGGTTTTAAAGACGGCGGAAATGCCCGGAGCACCTGAGTCGATTGAAACGAATGAGGAATTGTATCTGGCAGGACAGCGGATGGAACGGCACCGCTATGCAACGCGCCGGGCAGAGGCATATTACGCAGAGGGTTTGCGAAGAGATCCCGGGGATATCCGTCTCAACAATGCTTACGGCAGGCTTTTGATGCGAAAGGGTGATTTCGCCGGAGCGAAGGAGTATCTGGAAAAGGCATATGAACGTATGAATGCATGTGATCTTGGAACATGTCCGGGGGAGACGGCATACGATCTGGCTTTGTGTGAGCTGTACGAAGATCGGTATGAGCGTGCGTATGATTACTTTTATCGTGCCTCCTGGTCAGAAGAACGGCAGGCAATGAGCTTTTATTATCTCGCGGCGCTCGACGCGCGTGCAGGCAGATGGCGTCTCGCGCTGGATCATGTGGGCAAGGCACTTGCGAAAAACGCGCATCTGATTCATGCCAGAGGCTTGCAGGCCTATCTGCTCCGAAGAATGGGGCAGCCGGGCACGGCGCTTCGCTGCTGCCGGAAAAATCTGGAGCATGATGTATTCGATTTTGTGAGCGCCAATGAAGTGGTACTGCTGGGCAGAGGAAAGGCAGAGGAACTGGATAAGCGCATGCATGAAGATGCAGAAAATTATCTTCTGGCAGCACGCGGATATGCCCGGTTTGGGGCATTGGGTGAGGCTGTGGAGCTGCTATCGCGCTGTCCGAAAAAGACGCCGATGGTGCTCTACTACAAGGCTTATTATCTGGCAGGACAAAAGCGTACCCCGGAGGCGGCGAGCGTACTCCACCAGGCAGAAGAATATTCGCCGGAGGGATGTTTCCCCAACAAAACAGACGATATTGCCGTGCTTCGGTATGCGATCCGGGAGGCGGACGGCGCAATGGCCCGTTATTATCTGGGATGCCTGTTTTATGACCGGCAGCAGTGGGATCGCGCGATCCGGCTGTGGGAGCAGGCGGCGGTAAAACGTCCGAAATTTGCTCCGGTTCACCGCAATCTGGCCTTGGCATACTATAATGTCATGCATGACGCAGACACAGCCAGACGGGAGATGGAGAAGGCATTTTATCTGGATGAAAAAAATCCGGGCATTTTCATGGAACTGGACCAGTTAAATAAAACGCTCGGTGTGAGCTTTCAGAGACGGCTGGATCGCTATGAAAAATACATGCATCTGGTCGAGCAGAGGGATGATCTTTATGTGGAGTATATCACGCTGTTAAATATGACGGATCAGTATGAGAAGGCGCACGAGCTCACCATGCAGCATCAATTTCATGTGTGGGAGGGCTGCGAGGGACAAATCAGCGCGCAGTATGTCCGTTCCCTGTTAGAGATGGCAAATCACGCACTGGTGCAGGGAGATGCGCTTCAGGCGGAGCGTTATCTGCTCCACGCGCTGGTATTACCTGAAAATCTCGGTGAAGGAAGAATGGAAGGGACAACGGATAACCATATTTATTATCATCTTGGGCTGGCGCTGGAGCTGCAGGAAAAATATGACGAGGCAGACCGCTACTACAAAAAAGCCACGTTGGGCGACAGCGGCGAATCCGGCATCCGATATGATGACAGACTGCCGGCAGACCGGATTTTGTATCAGGGTTTTGCCTTTTTAAAACTCGGACAGGACGAGGAGGGATATCGTCGCTTTGACCGGTTGATCAGTTATGGCGAGGAGCATCTGGAGGATGAGATTGACATGGCGTATGAGCGCGTGCCGTCACACAGGCTGCAGCCATTTGTGGAAGATTCTTATGTGAGAAACCGTGCGCATTGTTACTACCTCATGGGTCTTGGTTATCTCGGATATGGGGATACACAGAAGTCGAATGAGTGTTTTGCTAAAGCGGTGGAAATTGAGCCGTCAAATATGGAATGTCGCATGTATGCGTCGGTATAAGGAACTTATTTTAGAAAATAGTACATACGTGCGAGAAAGAGTGAATTTGTCGAGGAAGATGGACGGATTGAAGTTATAAGGACGTAGGAAATAAGAGATGAGCGGAGAAAAACGAAGAGGAATTTTGTATATACTGCTGGCGGCATTCTTTTTTTCATTGATGACCGCCTTTGTACGGCTGGCGGGAGACCTGCCTACCATGCAGAAAACGCTGTTTCGAAATCTCGTGGCGGCGTTGCTGGCATGGATCATGCTGTTGTCCGGCGGCGAGAAAATAGAGATCAAAAAAGAGCATGTGCCGGATCTGATACTGCGCGCCACCTTTGGCACGATCGGAATGATCTGTAATTTCTACGCAATTGACCGGCTTAACATTTCCGATGCCAATATGCTGAATAAATTGTCACCGTTTTTTGCGATCCTGATGAGTATTTTTATTTTGAAGGAAAAAGCCAGCAGGAAAGAGTGGCTCATCGTGGCGGTGGCTTTTATCGGAGCGCTGTTTATCATTAAACCCGGTTTTCATATGGCGCTTGTACCGGCGCTGATCGGTACACTGGGCGGCTTCGGTGCCGGTGTGGCGTACACATTTGTCAGAAAGCTCGGAAAACAGGGTGTCAGGGGTCCGGTGATTGTTATGTTTTTTTCGACATTTTCGACCCTTGTCTGTCTACCGTTTTTTATTGCGGGTTATGAGCCGATGTCACTGAAACAACTGTTGTTTCTTCTGGGAGCGGGGCTTGCGGCCACCGGGGGCCAGCTCTCGATCACCGCTGCGTATACCTATGCGCCGGCAAAGGAGATTTCCGTGTATGATTACACACAGGTGATATTCGCTGCGCTCTGGGGCTTTCTCTTTTTCGGGCAGATTCCGGATGTGCTCAGTGTGATCGGTTATGTGATCATCATCGGAGCAGCTGTTTACCGTAGATTCAGGGCTTGAGGAACAGGTAAGATACAGCCGCAATCCATATAAAAAAGTTGAAAATTGTCCACGATTGTATTAGAATACGTTACAGATATTTGATACAAAAGAGGAAAGGAAGTAATCGACATGAAAAAATTCTTACAGGAATTTCGTGACTTTGCACTGCGTGGAAACGTGATGGACATGGCAGTCGGTGTCATCATCGGAGCTGCATTCTCCGATATCGTGACATCCCTGACGGACAACTTTATCAATCCGATTTTGAAAATGCTGACGCAGGGCGCGCGTTATACACTGACCGACATCGGTGGATTTGCCTCTAATTTTATCTCATCTGTTGTGAATTTTATCATTATGGCGTTCATCCTGTTCTGTCTGATGCGTATTGTGAACAAGGCAGTCAGTTTCGGAAAGAAGAAGGAGGAGCCCGCTGCTCCTACAACGAAGGAGTGCCCTTACTGTCTGAGCCAGATTCCGATCGGCGCAACCAAGTGCCCGCACTGTACTTCTGATGTAGAGTAAAAAAATGCCGTGTCCCTTGTTTCGGTATGTGAGACCGAAACAAAAGACACGGTTTTTTATGCCCTGATTGTGATTTATCTTGCGCGGCCGGTGATGATCCACGGTGCGGGCTGCTGCTTAAACGCGTGATTGCTGCCCAGTGTAGATACTGCCACCTGAATGGTCTCTACGTCATTGATGCCGTATTTTTCAAGTGTGGCAGGCAAGCCGGCGGCAACGTTGAAGTCAAGTGTATAGATCACGACATTGATATTCGGGTTGAGCTTTGTGAGGTACGCAAGCTCCTGATCCGTGCTGGCGGATGCCACCAGAAATACAAGTGAGGGCACCGGGCAGCCGGACATACTGCGCTCGTCCACGTGCTCGATGATATTGACATTGTGCAGACCGAAGTGACCGACGTTATCTTCCATCGTTGCGCGGTCTGCCTTGTTGTATTCCACGGCAGTGACGGAACCTTCTACCGCGATCAGAGCCGCCTCGATGGCAATGCTCTCGCCGCTGATGACACAGATGTCATCGGTGGGAGCCACATTCATTTTGCTTAAGATGATGGCGCGGATTTCGCTGCCCACATAGTGGATGGAGCCGCGCTGGAACAGCTCGTTTGCAAGACCGATCTTGGCTGTGTTTCGCGCCTGTGGATTGATGACGAGCATGGCGGCGGAAGCGTTGATGCCGCGGTTGATCATTTCTTTGACATAGTTATGTAAGATCGGGCCTTCGGGGTTGGAACCCTCGTTGTACCACACCTCACATTCGCCGAGTCCGGCATCCCACAGGCGGTAAAAGATATCATCAACACCGGCATTCGTGAACACCATGGTCGTCTTGTGTGCCTCCACAGTGGGGATGACATTTTTATTTTTCTTTGTAATATCGATCATCTTGACATGTTCTAAATCCACCGTCGTGTTCTGTGAATAGTATTGCAGCCAGCTGATGATCACATCGTTTGTAAAAATCTGTTTATCCATAATGATTTCCTCCGAAGCGAATGATTACCGTAACAGCCAAAGTCTGTCGCAGCTACTAATTAGTTCTATTTTACCCGACCGGCGCGCCTCCCGCAAGGAAAACAATAAAAACTTATCAATTTTTGCGGATCTGTGCTAGAATACGATCGTGGTAAAAATTTTATCGTAGGAGACATGAGGGAATGAATCGAATTTTACTTGGCAATCTGATCTCGTTTCTGGCATCATTGATGCTGACGGCAGGCTGCCTGATGAAAGATCCGAAAAAGGTATACGCTATGCAGGTGGCGGAAAATCTGACGCTTGTTGTCTCGTCCGTGTGTTTTGGATCCTGGAGCGGTATCACTACGCTGCTTATTTCCACGGTACGAAATGTGCTGCTGGTGAAGGGGCACTTTGATAAGAAGAGGATGTATCTGTTTAGCGTGCTTGTGACAGTCTGCGGGCTGGCGGTGAATAATAAGGGATGGATCGGGCTGCTCCCGGTGCTGGCAACGGTCATTCTCACAGTGTGCAATTATTACGCGCGTGCGATTCTCGCGATCAAGTGGAGCCTGTTTGTCAATATCGTGCTGTGGGCGGTATATTTTTTCGCGATCCGGGATGTGGTCTCGGGAATCACACAGGTTGTTATCGCAGTGGTGACTCTGGTCTCCATCTGCCGGATGCGTTTAGCAAAGAATCAGGCAGAAGGCATGCCCGAAAAGTGATAGCGGAATACAAAAGATAAAAATACAAAAAAGGAAAGAAAAGAACATGATCAGACTAATTGCATCGGATCTGGATGGAACGCTGCTTCCGGAGGGAACGGCAGATATTGATTCGAAAATTTATGAAGTGATTCGCGGTCTGCAGCGCGCAGGCATCACGTTTGTGGCGGCCAGCGGCCGCAATTATGAGAGCGTCATGAGCGTTTTTGGAAGTATGGAGAAGGAACTGACTGTCATTTCCGATAATGGCGGCTACTGCGCAAAAGGCGGCGTGGAGGTATACTGCAATGAGTTTCCCGAGGAGCTGTTGCACGAGATTATTTCAATGGTGCGGGCCGTGCCGGGTGTCTGGATGCTTGCGTCGGCGGCGCGCGGTGCCTATACAGAAACAGATGATCCGGAATTTGTCAGATGGATCCGTGAGGGCTATCAGATGAGTCTTCGGGTGGTAGATGATCTGACGGCGGTAAATGAGTGCCTGATCAAGGTGGCAGTATACACCCGTGAAAGAGAACCGGCTGAGGTGGCGGAACTGATGCGTCAGCAGCTGGGCAGACGCGTCAGTATCGTGGTGTCCGGAGAGCGCTGGGTGGATATCATGATGCCCGGGATCAGCAAGGGAAGAGCGCTTACCCATATTCAGCAGACACTTGGTATTACGAGGGAGGAGACGGCTGCATTTGGTGATAACGGCAATGATATTCCGATGTTGCAGCAGGCGGCGGAGAGCTATGCGGTGGCGAATGCAAGGGATGAGGTCAAGGCTGTGGCAAAGCATGTGCTGGGGGATGTCTCCCGGGGAGTGGTACTTGTCGAACTGGAGCGGATGCTGGCGGAGGCTGTCCGCAGGCAGACGGATGGAACTTAATGAAAACTTGATGAAAAGTGAGAAAAGAACCAAGGAAACGTGGATTTTTTCAAGGTATTGATATATAATCGGAATTAAGTCTTTCTTTTGATAAAGGACTGAATTACAAAAAACTTACATCTATAAGAAAAGGAGATTCTGTATGAAAGAGAACAAAAGAAAAATCATCGGTTTTCTCTCTGTGTTCGCGCTCTTGTGCGCCATTGCGCCGACGATCGTGAGCGCGGCAGAGGAAGGCGAGGCTCTTCCGGCAGCTTACGCTACTGTGTGGGCACTGTTGCCACCCATTGTGGCCATCGCGCTGGCATTGATTACGAAAGAGGTGTACAGCTCGCTGTTTATCGGAATTGTTGTGGGTGCATTGCTGTATTCTAACTTTAGTTTTGAGGGAGCTGTGTTACATACGTTTAACAACGGATTTATTGCAGTACTGACAGATGCCTATAATATGGGTATTCTGATCTTCCTTGTACTGCTTGGGACGATGGTTGCCCTGATGAATAAGGCGGGCGGTTCGGCAGCATTTGGACGTTGGGCCGGAGAACATATTAAGACACGTGTGGGCGCGCAGCTGGCAACGATCCTGCTGGGTGTGCTGATCTTTATTGATGACTATTTTAACTGTCTGACCGTGGGCAGCGTCATGCGCCCGGTGACAGACAAGCATAATGTTTCCCGCGCAAAGCTGGCATATCTGATCGATGCTACCGCCGCACCGGTCTGCATTATTGCGCCGATTTCTTC
>JALELN010000184.1 GCA_022771765.1 Lachnospiraceae bacterium
CGTGCGAAACTGTATTTCCACCCGCTTTTTCTCACAGCCCTCCTGCGTATAGATGGGCACCTCCACGGTCAGGTGCAGACTGTGATAGCCGTTCGCCTTAGGCTTTTTGATATAATCCTTCTCCCGGATGACCGTGACATCCTCCTGCATCAGTTTTTCCCTGGCATTCTTTTTTGACATGTCACTTCCTCCGATAAAACCCCACGTATGAATCCTATGATATACAATAAGAATCCGGAAACCGTCACGGTTTCACAGGATCTCTATCCGGATATTTTACCTTGTCTATGTAAAAGATATGCATCATTGGTGTAAAATCAGTGTAAAAAGCACGAAAAAAACAGGGGCAGAATCATCTGTCCCTGTATCTGTCATTTATTGGAACTGTTCTAAACAGTTACCGACTACCTTTTTGTTCTTTTATTGTTCCATCGGCTTCATCTCATGAATGTGATAGACCGCATCGTCACAGACATGCCTGCCATGCTCCATCACCTGACTCGCCTGCAGATCACCGTAGGTGCTCTGCGCGCCATATTCGTTTGCCAGCATGCAAAACGCACCAATCTCTGAGCGCGTACAATTGTCCAGATCCAGAATCAGCACATAAGAGCCATCTGCCTGATAGAGCGAACTCGGCACCTTTTCTGCAAAGGGCAAAAGCTGGCAAAAACGATAGAGCAATCCCGCCGATGCGAAACGCACCTGCACCAGCTTTAACACCTCACCATTTTCCGGGTCTATATCCGGCAGCGACGGCATCGGTGCCTCGTAATATTCCTCCTCGTTCTCACGCTCTTCCCATTCACCTGCTTCATCTTCATCCACAGAACGGAAGATCAATTCCAGCGTTCCGTTCAGAAAGATGCCTTCCACAGACATGGGACCACTTTTCTCAAAGCCGGTCTCCTCCTGTCCTTCCTGAACCAGATATTCAAAAAATTCATAGGTCTTTTCTGACCGTTTCAGAAGGTCGCTGACCTCCAGACCTTTTGCCCGGATCTCCTCAACGGATACGCTGCATCGTAGTTCTCTGTCTGATACCTTGCGGAAATTCATGCGACCACCTCTCTTTCTTTCCGTTACCAATTCCTATTGCTACTCTTATCATACGCAATTCCATGCGTTTCGTCAAATTAAATTTATCGAAACTTCCTCTCCATTTTATGTATCGGACATTTTTATATAAAGTTTATCCGAACTTTCTCTTCAATATACACAAAATGAACGCCCATGCATACGCATCGGCGTTCTTCAAAGGGGAGAGTTATGAAAAATTGAAAAAGTTACTCGTGTGTGTATCACTTGTTGTGATGGTTATAGTATATCCAACGGTTATGAACAATTCTTGTCAGTCACTTGAACATTATGTGAACTTTTTGTTCATCTTTTGTTCATAATCATATAACCGTTAGTCCGACAAGGGCTTAATCACTTTTTTATAGGTCAGGATCAGACAGATCGTTGAAATCAGACAGGACATCAGCTCCGCAATCGGGAAACTCCACCAGATCAGATCCAGCCCGCCGATCTTTGCCAGAATGTATGCTGCCGGAAGCAGCACCACCAGCTGTCTTGCCACAGACACATACAGACTGTACATGCCGTTTCCCACCGCCTGAAACACGGCTCCCGCCACAATACAAAACCATGCGATCAGGAAGTGTACCGCGATGATCCGCAACGCCGGGATACCGATTCCCAGCATATTTTCAGACGCGTCAAAGAGCAAAAGCAATGTACCCGGAACCGTCTCGAACACAAGAAAACCAGCCAGTAAAAAACAAAACGCGATGAGCATTCCCCACTTGATCGTGCGGATCATACGGTGCTTTTTCTGTGCGCCATAATTATACGCCACAATCGGAATAATACCGTTATTCAGTCCAAAGACCGGCATGAAGAAAAAGCTCTGCAGCTTGAAATACACGCCAAACACGGCTGCTGCCGTTGCCGACAGTCCCACCAGAATCAGATTCATGCCATAGGTCATCACTGAACCGATGGACTGCATAACAATCGAAGGAAAACCTACTTTATAGATAATACGGATAATGTTTCCATCGGGTTTAAATCCCCGGAAGCTCAATGTAATATCGTCGTTTTTCTTGATGTTATAGATCAATCCGATACAGCCGGCTATGATCTGCCCGGTCACCGTTGCTACCGCCGCTCCGGCGACACCCATTTTCGGCAGTCCGAAATATCCGAAGATCAGAATCGGATCAAGAATAATATTGATGACCGCACCGGTCATCTGTGAGACCATCGTGAAAAATGTCCGTCCGGTGGACTGCAGGAGCCGCTCAAAAATAAACTGCGCGTAAAGACCAAAGGACGCCACCATCACGATCGTCAGATACTGTACACCCATATCCATGATCTCAACCGGAGCATCCTTGATCTGGCTGGCGTAAAATGGTCTCACTGCCAGGATTCCGACAATGGCAGATACGATATAGCTGATCGCATAGAGAAAAATACCATTCATCGCGGCTTTATTTGCCTTCTCATAGTCTTTCTCCCCCAGTGACTTGGACAGCAGTGAATTGACACCCACTCCGGTTCCCGCACCCACCGCAATGAGCAGTGTCTGCAGCGGAAACGCGAGCGACACTGCTGTCAGAGCATTTTCACTGATTCGCGACACAAAAATGCTGTCCACCACATTGTACATTGCCTGCACAAGCATGGACAGCATCATGGGCAATGACATATTGAGAAGCAGCCTGCCCTCTGGCATGGTTCCCATTTTATTTTCCTGTCTTACTTCTTCCACACTTCTTCCTCCCTTGTATAATCCGTTTTATCGCAATTCTATACCGTTCACATCTTCCAGTATAAAAATACACAAAAACTATCTTAACACGGAGAATGGAATAATGCAAGACAGGGAAAATAACTTCACTTACATCTGCTATTCTCTGAGCTTAAATCCTTTAATTAACCCATCGAGCGTTTCTGCCTCGGCCGAGAGTTCCTGACTCGTCGCAGAGGATTCCTCAGAGGCAGCAGAATTATTCTGAATCACATCACTGATCTGCTTTGCTCCGGTCTCAATCTTCTTCACGGATACAGCCTGCTCGTCGGAAGCAACACGAATCTTTGCTACCTCCGCAATGATACGATCCAGATCTTCCATCAGCATATTCAGCGAGTCAGCAGCTTCTTTTACGATCACATTTCCCTGCGCAACCTCTGCGAGGTTTGCCTCCAGCATATGCTTTGACTCGTCTGCCGACTGTGCGCTGCTCTCTGCGAGTGTGCGGATCTGCTCAGCTACAACCGCAAAGCCTCGTCCGGCTTCCCCTGCTCTGGCTGCCTCGATAGAAGCGTTCAGTGAAAGCAGATTTGTCTGTGCCGCGATATTTTCAATCTCAGCAATGACATTTCCAATCTCCTGAGAAGTATCGGAAATACGACCGATCGCTGCGACCAGCTCTTCCATCTTCTTCTGGCTTGTATTTGCCTCCACGCCTACTTCCTTTGCTTTATCATGTACAATGTCCGTAGACTCACTATTAGATACGACCTGTTTGGTGACCTCAGACACACTCATCACCAGATCATCAACCGCTATTGACTGATCCGTCGCACCCTTTGCGAGATCCTGTGAGCTGACTGCCATCTGCTCTGCGCCTGCCGCCACAGCGTCAGACGACAGCTTGATTGTTCCAAGTGTAGAACTTATATTTCCGACCGTAGTTTCCAGATGCTTCAAAACAACGCCAAACGCACCTACATACTGATCCTTACAGGTGGACTGCACGGTATAGTCACCCTTTGCAAACTCCTCCAGAATTGCTGAAAGATCATCGATAATATTATCCAGCGTCACCACGGTTTTTCGGAAATCCGCTGCCAGCTCACCGAGCTCATCATCCGACTCATAGGAAATGTTAACATCCAGATTACCCTGGGCGATCTGCTCAGCAACGCTGCTAAGTTCCGAAACCGGATCAACAATGAATTTTACCAGCATCCGCTCATTGGTGATCGTCAGGCGCACGGAAATAATCGCAATCACCACAAGCAGCAATGTAGAAATTCCCGAAACAATGATCTCGTATTTTACCGGTGTCAGTCGAAGAATAAACAACATTGCACACGCGAACACAACACTTGCCACATACAACTTGATGATCATTCCAAAACTGTCATACACTTTCTGTCGAATGGTTTTGTTTTTGAATTCCTGTTCTATTTTACCCATATGCATCCTCCCTGATTTATTTTTATTTTACATTATACTTCATATTATTTCATTTTTCCAGTTTTTTCTATGTTCCAAATAATATATGATTGCCACAATATAAAATCAATATAACAGCACCTACTCATCCAGCGCCAGTTTTTTCACGGAAACAAGCGCATTTTTCACCGGCGGAAGTGAGATCAGTATCAGTGTGATCACACCCGGGTCTTTGACACCCTTGCCCTTCAAAAATCCCTCTAAGCCTTGATTTTAGGCTATTTTTTTTGCAATTTTTTATTTTATTATTGCGTAATGTGTCGCAATGTATTATAATATAAGGGATTGGAGGAATATCCCATGAGACTTCAGATTTCAAAATCCAAAAATGCTACTTCTTATTATGTAATTAAGTCCTATCGCGAGAACGGACATAACTCTTCAAAAGTTGTTGAGAAGCTTGGAACACGCGAACAGATCATGGAACGAACTGGCTGCGAAGACCCTGAGGCCTGGGCACGTGCCTATATCGAAGAGCTTAATAAAAAAGAAAAGCTTGAGCAGCAAGAAATTCTTCTTCATCTTAAGCCCGCTGCCAGAATCAAATCCGGCGAACAGAAATCCTTCAACGGTGGCTATCTGTTTCTCCAGAAAATTTATCATGAACTGGGGCTTCATAAGATATGTAAAGAAATCTCCCGCCGCCATTCCTTTGAGTATGATCTGAACAGCATCCTTTCCCGTTTGCTGTATGGGCGGATCCTTTTCCCTTCCTCAAAGCTTTCTACGTTCCAACAATCCCAAAAGCTTTTG
>JALELN010000204.1 GCA_022771765.1 Lachnospiraceae bacterium
CTGCGCGCAAGATCACGAACGGCATGCGTCTCTACAATGGAAACGCACTGTCCACCGCATCATCGAGCTATGCATATATCAGTCTGGACAGTACCAAGGCGGTGAAGCTGGATCAGAACTCCTCCGCGACACTGCGCCAGAGCGGGGGACAGCTGGAACTGCTCGTAAAGAGCGGCAAGCTGTTTTTCAACGTGAGCAAGCCTCTGACACAGAAGGAAAACATGAACGTCCGCACCTCCACGATGGTGACCGGAATCCGCGGAACCTGTGGCGTTGTGGAATATGTAAACGTGAATAAATCCAGACTATACCTGCTGGAGGGTAAGGTGACGCTGGGCTCCGGCGAAAACGCCACCACCATATACGGAGGGCAGACAGCGACAGTGATTCTGCAGCCGAAAAAGGAATCCGGTGGAACAGATCAGCCGGGTGAATCGGATAAACCGGGGGATACTGACAAACCGGACAAAGAGGTGGAACAGAAGGTTCTGGTAGAAAAAATGACTGAGAAGACGGTGCCGGTGTTCGCCATCGCCGAGATTGTCAGTGATCCGGTGCTGCAGAAAAAGATCACAAAGACCACCGACCTGAAGATCGAAAAACTGGAGGAGATATTAGAGGCGAGCAAGCAGGAGGAAGAAGAAAAAGAGCCGGAAAAGACACCGGAAGAGACGACTCCATCCGGTGGCGGTTCCTCTGCGCCGAGTACGCCGGTCGTGACAGATGCGACATTAACAGGAAACGTGTCGGCAGCAGCCATCAATGCGGCGCTGGCAACGTATAATAAGGTTACAATAGCTGCGGATGCGAAGGCAGAGCTGGAAGCGGATGTCAAGATACCGGAAGGAAAGACACTTCAGATTGCTTCAAAGGAGACACAGACCGGGGAAAATCAGTATTCTGGCAGTATGTCTTTGTTGTCTGGTGCGAAAATTATTCTGGAAGATGGTGCTTCTCTAGTGGTTAGCGGTACGATTTCCGGTAACGGAACAATTGGAAATGAGAACGCTGTTTCAAACTCGAAGATCAAGGTGGAAGCTGGTGGAACGGTCAGAGCAGATCTGCTTCAGCTAAAGGGCGGCAGCGTAGAAAATGACGGAACGATTGATGTTGGAACAATCAGTGTCGCAGAAACCGGGATGATTCAGAATTCCAATCTGATTAAAACACAAAAATATACCGGTACGGGATATACTTATTCAGAGATAACCGGAAGTGTGTTGATCTGCAATAACGATTTGACTTCGAACTTAAACAAAGCGAGTCTTCTTGTAACGGCTATGGCATCCGGTTCAGATATGACTGAACAGCAATATTTTTATGCGAAGGAATTAAATCCGTTGATGGCACAACGAATCAATGATATAAAAAATACAGCCGGAGGTGCCTTCAAAGAAAAGGGTGCTTCATCATGGACTTTTAAAAAAGAAGCAGTAGTCAATTCAAAGATCACCATTGATTTCGCAGGAGCGACTGTCGTTATGGGTGTCAATCAGATGACAATTGCGGCTGGAGTGACGTTGAAAAATATCGGAAATATGACCGGTAGCGGAACTGCAGTCATCTCTTTGCAAGGGACTGGAACGCTCACACTGGACAGAACAATTGAGACTTCAGGAACGATCAGCAATACGAATACAGGAAAGCTCTGTTATGCAATAGCAGTGGCATCATCAAGTAATCCACTTATCATATGGAATGATGATAAACTTACGATTGAATCTGTTAAAGAGACTGTAGCTGACACTAATCAATTCTATATCATTGAGGGATGCAATACTACTGAAAATAGTTGTTATTTTGTAAAGGACTGGTTGAAATGTAAGGAGAATTATTCGGTGAAAGCTGAGAAAGGAGTGGCTATACTCGTGCCTGTGGAACAGCAATCGGGAAGTGGCTCCTAGAAAATCTGTTTTATGTTAAGTGATCTTATGAAATCCATCAGACCGTACATGGGGTATTTTTCTCGTATCGAGTTTGACGAGAGGGTGCTTTGCGAACATCGTGGAGCAAATATCCCATGCGTGGTCTGGCGTAGCAGGGAGTTACAGATTCTTCATTCCAAAGAGAATGGGGGTGGTACACATGAAAAAAGTGTAGAAAAAATCACCCTTAAACTTTGACCGAGTGACAGGGTGGCATTTTCTACATCCATTATATTAGGTCAACCCCTTGTGGGCGGTTGCTCCTTTTCTTGAATATCACACACAAATTCGCTTTGCGCAAGCACTCTAAAAAATTATAGAACATCAGTAATAGAAACTGATATGCGTCGCCTGAAAAGGAGAGAAGTCATAAATGCCATTGTGTACGCCGCCGAATGATGCATGAAACAATATTGAGTTGAAAAAAACTTTCAATGCTCATATAATACAAGTAAAGAATTACGTAACTGCTCAGAACATGGAATTATAGAATCACATATAGAGCATATTAGTTAGCAAGGAGGTGTTGGAAATGGCAACTTCAAGTATTACAAAAAACTTTATTGTTTCCGGTGAGAAACAGGTCGAGATCTTTGCAGATGCGATTGAAGAATCATATCAGGAATCATTGAAAAGACCGAAGGATACCAATTCCATTAAATATAGGGAACTTAGAGACCCCGATGAAATCGAAAAATTGATGGAGAAGTGGAAAAAAGTACATGAATGAGGAATTTTTCATACTGAACATTAGAGAATATCTCAGACAGGGTGAAGGTGGAGAAGATTTGCTCAAGCAGGTTTTATCCACCTTTTCGTGTAAGAAGAATGTGGATGTCGAAAAATTTTTGCTGAACCAGGCAGTTGATTTCACAAAGAAAAATCAATCTGTTACATACATTGTTCTTACAGCTAAGAGTGGTTTGATGGTAGGGTACTTTACTATTACGGTGAAACCTATTTCCGTCAACGGAGCGGGATTTAGCAATACAGTTAAGAGAAAAATTGCAAGAGTAAGCGAGCAGGATCCGGTAAATGGAACTTATTCTTTGGCTGCATATCTTATAGCTCAGCTGGGGAAAAATTTCAGTAACGGCGCAAACGAAATGATAACAGGCGAGCAGTTGCTGGGGCTTGCAATTGAAAAAATCAAAGAATTGCAGTATATGGCTGGCGGTATGGTAGTTTTTCTTGAGGCGGAAAATGAAGAAAAATTGCTGGATTTTTATGAGAAACAAAATGGATTCAAGCGTTTTGATACGAAAGAAATAAAGTCTGGAACGGAAGATACGCATACATTAGTTCAACTTTTAAAGGTGTTATGATTATGAAAAACCAACAACCAACAGAACGAAAATCCCCTCTCTGGCGCACGCTTCTCGCGGGCGTGCTGGCCGCGGCACTCTTTTCCGGGATCTGCGCATCCAACATCATGTATGCGCAGGATACATACGTGGCAGATGCACTCTATCAGCATGCGACGCCGCAGGACGGACAGATCGTGCTCATCAATATCGACCAGAAGAGTCTCGATGCACTGGGACCGTTTCAGTCATGGGGCAGGGCACTCATGGGAGACGTGATCAATACGTTAAATCAGGATCCGCAAGCAGCGCCGGCGGTCATAGCGCTTGACGTGCTCTACGTCGGAGGCTCCGACGATCCTGACGGCGATTCCTATCTGGCAGAAGCCTGCGCAGGCAGCTGTCCGGTGGTGACCGCCTGTGCCGGTACATTTGGCTCACAGCTTGTCGAAAATGAAGATGGTAGTTTTTATATGAACGATTATGCGCTAATTGCATATGATGAACCGTATGGGGAATTAAAAGACGCGACCTGGCAGGGACATATTAACTCCATGTTCGATGCGGACGGCGTTCTCCGACACGGGATCTGGCAGATCGATCTGCCGGACGGAGAGGAGATCCCATCCTTCCACAGACAGATCTATGAGCTGTACTGCCAGCAGACCGGTCAGGAGGCATCGACCGTGCCCGTGACGGACGGCAATCACCGGTATTACATCCCCTTTCAGGGAAAACCGGGTGCCTACAGTGACGGCTACAGCGTGATTGATTTGTTAAACGGCGAGATCGATCCGTCAGCGTATGCCGGAAAGATCGTGCTGATCGGGCCCTATGCGGCAGGTATGCAGGACGATTTCGCGACAGCGATCGACCATGCCGGAAAGATGTACGGCATCGAATATCAGGCAAATATGATCGATGCGCTCATCCACGGACAGACCAAAAGAGAGGCGGGACGCGCGCCACAGGTACTGGCGGTATTTGTGGTGACACTTCTCTGGGCGCTGCTCTTTGCCAATCGCAGACTGCGCACGGCGGTCATCGGCTGGATCTGTACGGTGGCGGGATATATCGGTGTCTGCGTGGTAGCATATAAAAACGGTCTGGTATTGTCACCCTTATACATACCTTTGTTCGTGACGATCTTATTTGTGTGCAGCATTGCGTTCAGCTATCTTCGTGCCGCGCTGGAAAAACGGCGTGTGACAGCGACCTTCCAGCGCTATGTGGCACCGGAGATCGTGGCAGAACTCCTAAAAGAAGGATCAGAGGCGGCGGCACTGGGTGGAAAACTGTGCAATATTGCAGTTTTATTTGTGGATATCCGCGGATTCACAACGATGTCAGAGATCCTGGAGCCTGAGGAAGTCGTACAAATCTTAAACCGCTATCTGACATTGACCAGTACCTGTATCTTTGAAAATGGCGGTACGCTGGATAAATTTGTCGGTGACTGTACGATGGCATTCTGGGGCGCACCGCTGCCACAGGAGGACAGTATTTACAAAGCGGTAAAGACAGCCTTTGACATGATCGAGCGCTCGGAAGCGTTGCAAAAAGAATTGGAAGAGAAGTTTGGAAGAACCGTCAGCTTCGGTGTCGGTGTACACTACGGACCGGCAGTCGTCGGTAATATCGGAGCTCCAAATAGGATGGACTATACGGCGATCGGAGACACGGTCAACACGGCGGCCAGACTGGAGGCAAATGCGCCGGGCGGCTGCATTTATGTGAGCCATGCGGTGGCGGAGGCACTGGAAGGGCGCGTACGGTTTACTTCGCTGGGAGATACGGTTCCGTTAAAGGGCAAGGCAGCAGGCTTTGAGGTGCTGCGCGCAGAGGAACTGCTGAAGAAATAAAACAGTAACTTGAAAAATGGCAAACGACAGATGATTCTTGGAAACAGGAGGGAGCAGGACAATGAAAAAACAGTGGCTGATAGTTTTGTTGACGCTGGCGCTCGCGTGTGCGGGCAATGTCGTTTTTGCGCAGGCGGAAACGACTCCGGTAACGGCAGAAACAACAGAGAACCCGGATAATACGGCCAACGAAACGACAGATGAGGTAACACGTTTTGTGCTGGCTCCATCCGGCATTTCAAAGGACAGCAAGGGCAGGATGTACATCGCAGACCGCACCTATCATGTAGTGCGCCTGCGCACAAAGAACGGTGTATATAAAGTACTTGCGGGAATAGAAGGTAAGAGCGGGTACAAGAACGGAAATGCGAAAAGCGCACTTTTTTGCGGACCGTGGGATGTTGTGGCTTATAATGGCGGCTGGTTGATCTCCGACAGCGGAAATCATGCATTGCGTTTGTACAAAAACGGTAAGGTCACGACGGTCGCAGGAAACGGAAAGTCCGGCTATAAAAACGCGACGGGGAAAAAGGCGCAGTTTAACCGCCCGACCGGTATGGCAGCAGGAAAGAATGGAGAGGTTTACGTTTCAGACACGGAAAACAACGTGATCCGAAAAATCGATAAAAATGGAAAAGTCACGACCTACGCCGGAGGCAGGGCCGGCTGCGCGGACGGAACGCTGAAGACGGCAAAGTTTTACGAACCTACCGGATTGTTCTATTACAAGGGCGCTTTATATGTAGCGGATTCCGGCAATCACCGGATCTGTAAGATAGAAAACGGTAAAGTGACCACGGTCGCGGGCAGCGACAAAGGAATTGAGGGAGATAAGAACGGCAGCGCGTTAAAGGCGCGTCTTTCCAATCCACAGGATATTTTCTTATATAAAAATGTGATGTATATTTCCGATACCGGAAATGCTTGTGTCAGAAAGCTGAGCAAGGGCAGGCTGACAACGCTCATCACGGCCTTCTCCATGGGTGACGGACGTGCGCCAGCAGAGCCGGTTGCATTGAACCGGCAGGGTGGCAGTTTGTATGTGGGTGATATTTTTACAGAAGAACTGCTGGAAATAAAATTATAGAAAAGAGTCTGTTTTCGAAAAAGGAAAGGCTATAAAAGCGCGAAGCAGACTTCGATCATGATTCGGGAGGGGAACCGATGAGAGATTATCTGAAGCCATATGTGCTGAAACTGACAGTTGTCATCAATATTTTATTTTTGATCTGGCATAGCGTGCTTTTTTGCGTGTTCGGGTATGCGCGGGTGTGGATTCTGGCAGGCTTTAATATATTCAGCCTGTGTGCGTATTGCCGGACATTGTTTATGCTGCGGCGGCATCAGACCCGCGGCGTGATCCGGCTGATGTATGTGGAACTGTTGCTGCATATGATCATTTCCGTGATTTGTATGGGCTGGGAATATGGATTTCAGGAGTATGCCTTCGGAATTTTGCCAATTATCATGTTCGGCGACTATATAGAGGAAAGCAATCGTTTGCGGCGCAGTTCTGTTGTCCGTGTGCTGTCCGTAGTGCTGTCTTATCTGCTTTTGAGTATCTGGACGAGTGTACATGCGCCGCTGTATACGTTTACAACAGAAGCGGGTACACGGTTGTTCAGCATCATCAACGGTAGCGCGACGATATTGGCGGTGAGCGGGTATTTCCTCGTGTTTACACATATGGTTCTCGGCTTTGAGCGGGGACTCATCCACGAGGCCAGCTATGATTCGCTGACGGGACTGGCGAACCGCCGTCTGCTGTATGAACACTGCGGAAAGCTGACACAGGTGGATGATTACTGCGTGTTCATGATTGATGTGGACAATTTTAAAAGGATTAACGATACCTACGGACATGATGCCGGGGATCGGGTGCTGGAGAGCATCGGTGAGCTGCTCACCCAATTGAAATATAAGCTGGATCATTTTTTGCCGGTCCGGTGGGGCGGCGAGGAGTTTGTAGTTGTCTACAGTGACGCGAGGCTGGGCCGCGAGGAGAAGATTCAACAG
>JALELN010000017.1 GCA_022771765.1 Lachnospiraceae bacterium
GTAATCCGGTATATGCTGGAGCGGAATGTGAAGCTGGAGCAGGAATGCGTGTTGAGGTAGGCGCGAGAAGCAGGATTTCAGATAACAGGGCAAGTAAATAAAAGGCTGCATAATCAAGCGGAACAGATGATTCGCTTGCGGTCTTTTTATATACATGCTACAATAGATACAAATATTGGTACGAGGAGCGGGTTATGGGAGACGGTAGAAAAAAGATACTGGTGATTGATGACAGCTCTGTGATTCTGAGCAGTGTCAGTCATATTCTGAGCAGTAAATATAAGGTGTACTGCGCGACATCGGGACCGAAGGCGATGGATATCATAGAGGTAAGTCCGCCGGATCTGATTTTTTTGGATTATGAGATGCCGGGATTTAACGGAAAAGATACTTACGAATTTATCAAGCAGCATCCGGGGATGGAGAATGTGCCGATTGTATTTCTGACAGCTATATCAGATGTTGGCCGGGTGAAGGAACTGATTGATCTGAAACCGGCAGGTTATTTGCTCAAACCGCCGACACCCTTCAAGATTCTGGAGGCAGCACAGAATTGTCTGGGATAACGGTTCAAACCGGTTGCGGCTTACACGGTGAGGGAAATTGAATGAATTACAACATACATTATGATGTGGCGGCATTGTTCGTTACATTAATGATTATTGTGCAGTATTACTCAAATAAGAGGATCAGTCTGGGTGTGCGCAAGGTGTTTGTCGTGATGCTGATAGTGGCAGCAGTTTCCAATGCGTTGGATCTCGCTACGGTATACACGATCATTCATCCGCAAAGTGTACCGCTTGCGCTTAATTACCTATTAAACATGGCGTATCTGCTCAGTTTTAACAGCGTTCCCATGTTATATTATGTCTATGTGCGGGAGGCAATCAAGCCGTCTGTAAGATGGAGAAAATGGGAGTCTGTGGTAGCTTTTGGACCGTTTGTGGTGGACGCGTTTCTGATTTTCACGACGGTGTTTACACATGGTATTTTTTATTTCGAGGATGGCCTGGTTTACAAGCATGGCTCATGGATGGCGTTTTTGTATGTAAGTGCGTTTTATTATATGGTTTCTGCATTGGCACAGACTATCGTAGCTCGAGACAGACTGACACGTTCACAGCGGATTGTAGTCATCTTTTATTCGGTAGGAACGATTGTCAGTATTGCGTGTCAATTGATGATATCGGGACTTTTGATTGTGCAGTTTGCGATATCGCTGGCATTGTTGTTGGGGTATCTGTCACTGGAAAATCCGGAGGATTTTACCGATGCGCAGATCGGCTCCTTCAATCGTCTGGCATTTGCGGAGATGATTAACAGCTATCTGCGTTCTGAAAAAGAATTCGAGATCCTGGGTGTTCAGATCGGTGGAATCGGTTATTTGCGAAGCGTAATCGGATTAAAAAATATCAATGGATTGATGAAAATGATTGCGGACTTTCTGGAGAGTATTTCAGGCAGAAGGCGAAAGGTCTTTTACATTGAGCAGAACCGTTTTATGATTTTGGCGGAAGGTAGTGATCTGCACTGGGATAATTTCAGGGAAGTATTGCAGAGACGTTTCACGAGACCGTTTACATTTGAAAATACGGATTTCAGTCTGGATCTGGCGCTGGCGCTTCTACCAAACAAGGAGCATCAGGGGATTACCGAAGCGGATGATATTATACGCATGCTGGAGAATTCTCTGCAGGAAGCAGAAGAATCCAGTGCAGACATGACGGTCATTGCCGGGGAACAGCTGCTGGAAAAGGGGCGGCGCGAGGGCGAGATCCTTCATATTTTGCGCGAGGCAGTGCGTTTCGGGCGGTTTGAAGTCTATTACCAGCCGATCTACAGTGTTGAAAAAAAGCGCTATTGTTCGGCAGAGGCATTGATACGGCTGCGGGATGACAGTATGGGATATATCAGTCCGGAGGAGTTTGTGCCGATTGCGGAGCATCATGGTCTGATCATTGAGATGGGCACATTTGTATTCCGTGAGGTGTGCCGTTTTATCGCGGAGAGACGTCTGTGGGAGCGCGGCATAGAATATATAGATGTCAATTTATCGGTGGTACAGTGTATGCAGGAAAATCTGCATGAGCAGCTACTTGCGATTCTGGATGAATTTCATCTTCCATATCATTGCATTAATCTGGAGATCACAGAGACGGCGGCGGTGCTTTCTTCGGAAAAACTTCGTAATAATATGACGCGTCTGATGGAGAAGGGCGTGAACTTCTCACTGGATGATTACGGTACAGGGTTTTCCAATACTGCCAGTATCATAGAGTATCCGTTTCATACGATCAAGCTGGACAAATCGATGCTCTGGTCTGCGACAGATAGCGAGAAGGCAATGTGTGCGCTGGAGCATATGATTGCGATGATCAAGTCCATGCACATGGAACTGATCTGTGAGGGCGTGGAGACGCAGTCTCAGGCAACGATGTTGGAGCATATGGGCTGTGATTATTTTCAGGGCTATTATTTCTCAAAGCCGGTCAATAGCGAAACATTTCTGGAGCTGTTGGCGAGAGACCGGGCGTATACATTGCTGGAGGAGTCATAGATGTTAGAAATTGATGAAAAAAAGGCAGAGTACTGGCTGAAAAAAGCGGAAGATAGCCCCAGAGGACAGCGGGCGTTTGCTTTATTTAAAGAGGGGTATAATTGCGCGCAGTCGGTGGCAATGGCATTCGCGGATCTGATCGGAATGGAAGAGAAGCTGCTGGCGCGTACGACATCGTCTTTTGGCGGCGGAATGGGAAGACTTCGCGAGGTGTGCGGCGCAGTGAGCGGAATGTTTTTCGTGGCAGGCGCACTGTATGGCTATGAGGAGCCGGGGACTGCCGGGCAGCAGGAAAAGGCGGCGCATTACGCGCGGATACAGGAACTTGCAGAGGAGTATCGTGCGGTTAACGGATCCATTATTTGTCGTGAACTGCTGGGTCTTGAGACGCTTGGAGCGGATCAGCCTGCGCCTGAACTTCGCACGGCAAAATACTACAAGAAAAGACCGTGTGGACAGCTGGTGATGCTGGCTGCGACCATAATGGAAGATTATATAAAAGAACACCCGATTGACAGATAAAGTGTCTGGTAATCGGGTGAAGAAATCGGGGAGCTGCGAAAGATGTGTTGTTATCGCTCCCATCTTCCGCTGGCACCGCAGGGCAGTACCAGACCGTTGCCGGTGACAGGCAGGCCGATCTCGCCGGCGTTTACCGTGCCGTCCCATTTTTTCAGTTCCAGTGATAACATGTATGCCAATACGGCGGGCTGCAGTCCGGTCGTGTAACTATTTATAAGGAAGAAAAGCGGTTCATCGCTCAACAGCTGTGTACAGAGCTGAATGAGTGGGTGAACTTTTTCTTC
>JALELN010000051.1 GCA_022771765.1 Lachnospiraceae bacterium
CAAGAAAAAAGGCGGCGCGGGCAGTGAGCAGGATTATCACAATATTCATCTTGTATTTACCCGTGAGGGGCAGACGGCGGACATGTACATTGAGGAATTTGTCCGATCCCTCGGCAAGAAAGTGAAGGTGACGGTTGCCACTTCCGACGGGCTGGAGCAGCTGACCGTCAGCTCAGGTGGAGCACTTCGTATGTCATCGGCAGAGCTGCTTTTGGAGATCCGCGCAGCGGAGCGTGTCATCCGCGAGGAATACCTGAATAAGGAATACCCGAAGGGTGAGAAAAATCTACCCTTTGCAGGGCTGTAGAAAAAAGATCCTGACACAATTGTTATTCTGTCAGGATCTTTTTTTTGGATATTCAGGATCAGTTATTACTTATAGCATTTTTTGCAGGGGGTTAATCCTCGATCTTTGGCTTTCGAAAGCTTTTCTTTTGTATATGTACCCCTGCCGCATTTTTTCTTGTGGTATCTTTTCCCTGTAGGAGTGACATATACGGTAGCCTCAGCTGATGCAGTAATTTGGAAAACATCACCTGCAATCGGTGTGGACACCATAACAAGTGCTAACGAGATGCTGATAAATAGATGTTTAATTTTTTTCATGGCAGAATCCTCCTCGTGTATCGATGCCCTATTGTATCAAACAAAGTGGTGGATTGTCAGTCGATTTTTTGTCGAATAAACCGGATTCGCCTCGCTATTTTCAGGTAATAAACCATGAGATTAGCTCACATTATGTGTACATTTCTTGAAAAATATACTACTTATAAGTATAATACTCATATGTAGTAAAATCTAAGAGGTGGCAGGATGAAAATAATTGCACACATCAAAACCGACTTCCCCACGAAATTTGGCATCCCGAGGCAGAGCTGCCTTACGGAGGAGCTGGTGGGGAAAATTATTTTTGAGCCGGAGTACCGTCAG
Organism: Lachnospiraceae bacterium; assembly: GCA_022771765.1. Taxonomy (GTDB): domain Bacteria; phylum Bacillota; class Clostridia; order Lachnospirales; family Lachnospiraceae; genus W0P33-017. Next base: position 931 of record JALELN010000051.1, read on the forward strand.
CCGGAGGCATTCCGGGGAATAGAGGAATATTCGCATTTGTGGCTCTTGTGGGAGTTTTCTGAGGCAAAAAGAGAAAATTGGTCAGCCACGGTCAAGCCGCCGAGACTGGGAGGAAAAACCCGCATGGGCGTGTTCGCGACGCGATCGCCCTTCCGACCGAATCCTATTGGATTGTCGTGTGTGCGGCTTGTGGAGCTGCGCTTTGATGAGACGCTTGGCCCTGTGCTGGTGGTGGCGGGTGTCGATCTCATGGATGGAACACCAATCTACGATGTGAAGCCTTACCTTCCGTATGTTGACGCGCATCCCGAGGCGCTGGGAGGCTTCGGGGATCGCGTGAAGGATCACGAGCTGGAGGTTATCTTCCCGGAAGAACTGTTTTTGCGCCTGCCAGAGGAAAAACGTGCCGGAGCGCTTGCGTTTCTGCGTCAGGATCCGCGCCCGGCGGTGCATAAAGATCCGCAGAGGATCTATAAGATCGCCTATGCAGGGCAGGATATTCATTTTACTGTGCAGGGGGAAGCATTGACGGTTGTGGACGTTGTAAGGCTGTGATGATCCGGTTTGTTTTTTATACTGATATGCGATTGTGTGTAAAAATATGGGTTTGACATAACAAAACACAACATCTAGTAGTTGACTTGAAATTTTTTTCAATATTTTGCAATTTGGGGCTTCCATTTTGTAGGCGAATCCGTTATAGTAGATAGTAGCTGAAATGGATGGGCTCACTGCGCATTTCTGCGAGATAAAAAGCGGACGGAAATACAGATGCGCGGTACGAGAGTAAATTGCGACGACACAATATATAGATGGTGGAGAAAGACGATGGCGAACTACAAAATTATTAAAAGAGACGGAAAAGAAGTAGATTTCGAGGAGGAGAAGATCGTAAACGCGATCGCCAAGGCGAATCATGAGATACAGGATATCCATAAGCTGAGCGAATGCCAGATCCGGGCAATTGCAAATAACGTGAAGGATCAGGTAGCGGAATCCCTGCATACGGTCAGCGTGGAAGAGATTCAGGATATGGTGGAGAAGGGTATCATGCAGATGCGCGGCTATGAGGTGGCACAGAAGTATGTGCGCTACCGCTATACGAGAGAGCTGGCCCGCAAGGCGAATTCTACGGACAATGGAATCTTGGCGCTTCTGGAGCGCATCAACGAGGAGGTCAAGCAGGAGAACTCCAACAAGAATCCGGTGATCAACTCCACACAGCGTGATTATATGGCAGGAGAGGTCAGCAAGGATCTGAGTAGCCGTGTGCTGCTTCCGGAGGAGATCATTCAGGCACATAATGAGGGTATCATCCATTTCCATGATATGGATTACTATGCGCAAAAGGAGCACAACTGTGATCTCATTAATCTGCAGGACATGCTGGAGAACGGAACGGTCATCAACGGAACGAAGATCGAGAAGCCCCATAGCTTTTCGGTTGCCTGCAATGTGACGACACAGATCGTGGCACAGGTTGCATCCAATCAGTATGGCGGCCAGTCGTTTTCACTGGCACATCTGGCACCGTTTGTAGATATCACCCGCAAAAAGATTCGTAAACAGGTCGAGGAAGAGCGCCGGGAATGCGGTGATTCCATGGATACGGAGGTGATAAACAGGGTGACGGAACGCCGTCTCGCGCTGGAGGTTCAGCAGGGCATACAGATCATTCAGTATCAGCTCAACACACTCATGACCTGTAACGGACAGTCACCGTTTGTCACCGTGTTTATGTATCTGGATGAAGTGGAGGACGGACAAACGAGAGATGATCTTGCAATGATCATTGAAGAGACCTTAAAGCAGCGGATGCAGGGTGTCAAAAATGAGAAGGGTGTCTGGATCACACCGGCGTTCCCCAAGCTGATCTATGTGCTGGATGAGGATAATATTCACGAGGATTCCAAATACTGGTATCTGACGGAACTGGCGGCAAAGTGTTCCGCAAAACGTCTCGTGCCGGATTACATTTCCGCAAAGATGATGCGGGAGCTGAAAAAAGGAAATGTATACACTTGTATGGGCTGCCGTTCCTTCCTTACCGTGGAGGAGAGTCAGAAAAACGAGGACGGAAGCTACAAATTTTACGGCCGCTTTAATCAGGGAGTTGTCACCATCAATCTGGTGGATGTGGCATGTGCTTCCGAAGGTAATATGGATCGTTTCTGGGAGATTCTGGAGGAACGGCTGGAACTGTGCCACCGCGCGCTGCGGTGCAGGCATGAGCGTCTGCTGGGCACCCCCTCTGATGTGGCACCGATCCTGTGGCAGTACGGTGCGCTGGCGCGTCTGAAAAAGGGAGAGGTCATTGACAAGCTGCTCTATAACGGCTATTCCACGATTTCTCTGGGTTATGCGGGACTCTGTGAGATGTGTGTCCGCATGACCGGAAAGTCACATACAGATCCGGAGGCAAAGCCCTTTGCGCTGGCTGTCATGCAAAAGCTGAATGACAAATGCGCGGAGTGGAAGGCTGCGGAAAACATCAGCTATTCCGTATACGGAACACCAATGGAGTCTACTACCTACAAGTTTGCGAAATGCTTACAGCGCCGTTACGGTATCATTCCCGGCGTGACAGATAAAAACTATATTACGAACAGTTATCACGTGCATGTGACGGAAAAGATTGACGCGTTTTCGAAACTGAAGTTTGAGTCCGAGTTTCAGAAGCTGTCACCGGGCGGGGCGATCAGTTATGTGGAAGTGCCGAATATGCAGCAGAACATTACAGCAGTGCTTGAAGTAATGAAATATATTTATGACAATATTATGTATGCGGAACTGAACACAAAGAGTGATTTTTGTGAGTGCTGCAATTACGACGGAGAAATCAAGATTGTAAAGGATAATTCCGGCAAGCTTGTCTGGGAATGCCCCAACTGCGGCAATCGTGATCAGGAAAAGCTGTTTGTGGCGCGTCGTACCTGCGGTTACATCGGAACCCAGTTCTGGAATCAGGGACGCACGCAGGAGATTCAGGAGCGTGTGCTGCACCTGTCCAACGAATAAAAAAGGAAAACGACCATGAGGATCGCACCTTATCAGGAAATATTGGAACAAAAATTTAAGAGACAAAAGGAGTTGCTTGCCATGGGGGCAGAGGTTCATGCAAACGGACACTGCTTTCACTATGGCAGCATCTCCTTTGGCTGCAGGGACTGCTTCAGTGGGGAGCAGTCCATTAATTTATTCCACGGAACACAGTGCATGTGTCATTGTCCATACTGTTACTACAATCCCACGAGGGAAGAAATCCTTTTGAATGAAGAGCAGGAGAAAAAGGAGATTGAGTTCACAAAATACAAATTGCGTGAACTGGAAAATTACCGTCCTGCGATTGTATCCCTCTGTTCTTCCGGAGAAACCTTGCTCTATATAGATACATTTGAGCGCTATGCGGCGGAGATTTATCCGCTGATCTATGCGAAAAATATTCATCCCTACACGTTTTTATACACAAACGGTATTCTGGCAGATGATGCAATGCTGGAGCGGCTGCAGCGCATCGGTGTGCAGGAGGTGCGCTTTCACTGGTCGGCCAGCGGTTTTTCCGATGCAGTGTATGAGCATATGAAGTGTGCGAAGGCTCGAGGCATGGTGGTCACGGTGGAGGAGCCGGCATACCCGCCAAACCGGGATGAGATCCTAAAGCGGCTGCCTATGCTGGAGGCGCTTGGTCTCGATCATCTGGATCTGATCGAGCTGCATCTGACGGAGCACAATTGGGATGCGATGCAGCGGTTGTTTCCTGGGGATACATTTGCCGCATATAAGGATTATTTCTATCATCTCTATGACAATGGAATGACTTACGATATCATGGAAGAGTGTATCAGGAATCGTTATCATTTTTCCGTCATTGATTGTAATTCCGGTGTGGAGCGATGTCGAAACAATCTTGATCAGGATGTATGCTTTTCATGGGAATGTCTGGATGGTATGTGCAGTTCATGGGATGAGGGACCGGGTTTTATAGCTCGCATGAAAAACGGTAAGCCTTATCGAAAATAAAAATTTCAGATATGCATCTATTTCTAGACAAGCGTATGATCTTCTGGTAAAATATAACTATTCAGAATCTGAAAACGATTTCCTTGTTGCGAAACAGTCAGACTCTGAATGGGTGTAGTTTGGATTTTCAGGAGAGTGATCGTATGAAGTTTGGCGTTACAATCGCATATCTATTTGTTTTGCTGGCGTTAATTGTGTTTTTGATTCGCACTCTTCATCAAAAAAAGGAACATACGAGACATATTCACAGAGTGATGGGTTTTGCGTGTATTTGTGTTCTGGCAAGTATTGCACAGCTCGTGACATCGGACCGGCTGGTTGCGGATGTTTCTTACGGACTGTTTTTCATAGCTATTGACTGGCTTCTGACAGCGATCGTAGGATTCTGTAATGAGTACACGGAATGCCGGATTGAGCGTTTTATTAATCCGCTGGTATTTGTTGCCATCTGTGCTATTGATTCTGTACAGATTATGCTCAATCCTTTATTGAAACACGCTTATACAATGCGGATGGCGATCAGTGGGGGCGAGAAGTTCTGGGTCTATGACGCAAAAGCAGCATTTCAGGTTCATCTGCTGTGGTCTTATGTGTTGGTGGCAGTGATCGTCGGCATTCTGCTTCAGAAGGCAGCAAAGGTGCCCCGCATGTATCGATCCAAGTATTTGAATGTGCTGTTGATATTGTGTGTGGTTGTGCTTATGGACGCATTGCATCTGATACTGGGAACAGTCATAGATTTTTCTGTTCTTGGATTTCCGCTGGCAGCCATTGCGATCTATTATTACGCGGTTGAATTTATTCCCAAGGCGCTTGTGAACAGGACGCTGGGCCTGACAGTGGATGAGATGATGGATGGCGTGATCATTGCAGATGCGGAAAATCGGGCGATCTATGCCAACGATTGTGTCAAAAAAATGCTTGATCTGAATGTGAAAGATGCCAACCATTTTCGTGAGAATTTTGACTTGTGGTGCAGAACGCATTTTCAGTCGCCGGAAGAAAATTTTGTCTATGACTGGACTCTGGAGAAAGAGAATGGCGAGAAGCAGTATTTAAAGGTTCAGTACCAGCGACTTTTAGATGAAGAAGGAAAGTATCTGGGATGCTATTTGAATGTACAGGAGCGCACAGAGGAGATTCAGACGCTTTTGGAGGAGCGCTATGCGGCAACACATGATTACCTGACCGGTCTGTACAATCGTGAATATTTTTACAAGCAGGCAGAGCGGTGTCTGCGTCTGCATCCGGATGAGCGGTATCTGATGGTCTGCTCTGATATTCGCAATTTTAAGATGATCAATGACATTTTTGGAAGAGAGGCAGCGGATCAGCTGCTGATTGATATGGCAGGGGCGATGCGGACGCAGACCATCGGCGGAGAGGTATACGGCCGTCTGGTCAATGACCGCTTTGCGCTGCTTATGCGCAAGCGTGATTACCGGGAGATGAAATTTGTTCATCAGTCTGCGGAGGTCATGAAGATTGCGAACAATGTTGACTATCCGTTAAAGGTCTATCTGGGTGTCTATGAGATTGATGATCCGGAGTTGCCTATATCCATGATGTGCGACCGCGCGATGCTGGCGATCAGTACGATTAAGGGTGATTATCAGAAGCAGGTGGCTTACTATGATGAAAAGCTTCGTTATCAGGTGCTTCAGGAGCAGGAATTAGCGATGGGGCTTGACCGGGCAATCCGGGAGGGTGAGATCGAGCTGTATATTCAGCCTCAGGTGACTGTGGACGGCAGATGTGTCGGCGGAGAGGGCTTGGTGCGCTGGAATCATCCCACCAAAGGACTGTTACTGCCGGAGGTATTTATCGAGCCCTTCGAGCGCAATGGTATGATTGTCAAGCTGGATCTGCACGTGTGGGAATTAGCCTGCAGGCAGCTTCGCAAATGGAAAGACATGGGCTTTGCAGACCGTTATCTCTCAGTCAATATTTCGCCGAAGGATTTCTTCTTTGTGGATATTTATAAGGAATTTACGACACTGGTCGGGCGTTATGGCATCAGCCCGAAAAACCTGAAGCTGGAGATTACGGAAACAGCCATCATTACAGACCTGCCAAAGCAGCTCGCGCTGATCAAAAAGTTGCGGGAAGCAGGTTTTGGTGTGGCGATGGACGATTTCGGAAGCGGATATTCTTCTTTAAATATGTTAAAGGATATTCGTGTAGATACACTCAAGATTGATATGGAGTTTCTGCGTCAGAGTGAGAGCGAGGAGCGCAGCCGTACGATCTTAAAGACAGTCGTTGCGCTGTCGAAGGAGCTGGGAATGCCCGTGATTACTGAGGGTGTGGAGACAAAGGATCACGTGGATTTCCTGACGAATATCGGATGTGACCTCTTCCAGGGCTTCTTCTTTGCAAGGCCGATGAAGGCAGAGGATTACGAGAAAAAATATCTGAATCAAGATAATAAATAACGGCAGAGACGCTTTCCCGGAGGAAATAACCTGAAGGGAAAGCGTTTTTATTTCATAGAAAATGCCTCCGCTTTTTCCAATATTCTTTTACTTTTATTTTACAGTAATTTTACGAAAGTGCGGTTTTTGATTTTACATGTCATGCTTATGATAAGTCATGTAAAACAAATCAAAAACAAAACATGGAGGAATTACTGATGAAAAAGAAATTACTTGCAACTATGATGGTGGCTGTACTTGCCATTGGAACACTGACAGGATGTGGTTCAAAAACAGAGAGCACAGCACCTGCAGACACGACAGAGGATGCAAATGCAACTGAGGAAGCAGATGCGGCAGATACTACAGAGAATACTGCAGATGAGGCAGATGCTGCTGCAGAAGATACAGGAAGCAGTCTGGCTGGTAATGAGATTACCGTTGTATCCCGTGAGGATGGTTCCGGTACAAGAGGCGCGTTTATCGAGTTGACCGGTGTGAAGCAGGATGATCAGGATCTCACAACAGTAGAGGCAATCATCACAAACAGCACAGAGGTCATGATGACGACTGTAGCAGGAGATGAGAATGCCATTGGATATGCATCTATGGGATCTATGAATGACACTGTAAAGGCAGTGAAGGTAAATGGAGTGGAAGCTACTGCAGAAAATGTAAAGAATGGTACATATGAACTTTCCAGACCATTTAATATTGCAACCTTAGGTGATGTATCTGATGTGGCACAGGATTTTATCAACTTTATTATGAGTGCTGACGGACAGGCAGTCATCGAGGACAAGGGTTACATTAAGATTGACGAAGAGGCAGCTCCTTTTGAGAGCAACGGCGCAACCGGAAAAATCGTGGTAGCAGGATCTTCTTCCGTAACACCGGTAATGGAGAAACTGCAGGAGGCATATCTGGCAATCAACAGTGGTGCAGAGATCGAGCTGCAGGAGAGCGATTCTACAACCGGTATGACACAGACTATCGACGGCACATGCGATATCGGTATGGCAAGCCGTGATTTGAAGGACAGCGAAACAGAGGCAGGTCTTGTTTCAACATCTATCGCGCTGGATGGTATCGCAGTGATCGTAAATAACGCAAATGATGTCAGTGATCTTTCCACCGATGAGATCGCAGCAATCTTCAAGGGAGAGCGCTTAGAATGGTAGGATCAGGAGTCCTGAAAGAAAAGCTCATGAAAGCAGTATTTTTTACCACCGCATGTATCAGCATACTTGCGGTGGGACTGATCTGCTTTTTTCTTTTTGCAAACGGCGCGCCGGCAATAAAAGAAATCGGTGTGTTCCAGTTTTTATTTGGGAAGGTCTGGCGGCCGGGCAATGGTAATTTTGGAATCCTGCCGATGATACTTGGCAGCTTGTATGTGACTGCAGGAGCGATCATCATCGGTGTGCCGATCGGTATTCTGACGGCAGTGTTTCTGGCACGTTTCTGTCCCGAAAAAATCTACCCCGTCGTAAAGGCAGGCGTAGAGCTGATGGCAGGAATTCCCTCAGTTGTCTATGGATTTTTCGGACTGGTGGTACTGGTGCCGTTTGTACGTAACACGCTGGGGGGAAAGGGCTACAGTATCCTGACGGCAAGTATTTTGCTGGGAATTATGATTCTTCCGACGATCGTCAACGTGTCCGAATCAGCGATCCGCGCGGTACCGAAAAACTATTATGAGGGTTCTTTGGCACTTGGGGCAACCCATGAGCGCAGTGTATTCCGAATGGTCGTTCCGGCAGCAAAATCCGGTATTTTTGCAGGCGTGATCCTCGGTATCGGACGTGCGATCGGAGAGACCATGGCGGTCATCATGGTAGCAGGAAACATGCCGGTGATGCGTGCACCAAACGAACTGCTAAAAGGTGTCTGTACGCTGACGGCAAACATTGTTATAGAGATGGGTTATGCGCAGGATCTGCACAGACAGGCATTGATTGCGACAGGAGTTGTGCTGTTCGTATTTATCCTGATTATCAATATCAGCTTTAGTCTGGTTAAAAGAAAGGCGGTGCGTGAGTCATGACAAAGGTGAAGACGGACGAATCGATCATAAAGAAAAATCAGATCAAGGCGCATGCGCTGAAGGCAGTTACGATTCTTGCGGCAGTTCTCACTGTGCTGGTGCTGGGATTTCTGATTGCCTATATATTAGTCAAGGGTATCCCGCATTTGACACCGCAGTTATTTGCATGGGAGTATAATTCCGAAAATGTCTCTATGCTTCCGGCGATCATTAATACATTAGAGATCACCGCCCTGACGCTTTTGGTGGCCATTCCTTTCGGTATCGGAGCCGCCATCTATCTCGTGGAATATGCCAGCGCAAAAAATCGTTTTGTGCCCATTATTCGAATGACGGCAGAGACACTGACCGGTATTCCCTCGATTGTATACGGCTTGTTCGGTATGTTGTTTTTTAACAGTATTTTTGGTATATCCATGCTGTCCGGAGCATTGACCCTTGCGATTATGGTGCTTCCGGTGATCATGAGAACCACAGAAGAAGCATTGCTTGCAGTGCCGAAAAATTACCGTGAGGGAAGCTTCGGACTGGGTGCCGGGAAGCTGCGTACGATCTTTAAGATTGTCCTCCCCGCAGCGATGCCCGGTATCTTTTCCGGAATCGTGCTCTCCATCGGACGAATCGTAGGAGAGACAGCAGCCCTGATCTATACCGCCGGAACGTTTACGAAAGCAGCATCCTCCGTGTTCAACTCCGGCAGAACCTTGTCGGTACATATGTATTTATTGTCCAAGGAGGGCTTAAACACGGATCAGGCATACGCGACGGCAGTCGTATTACTGGTAATTGTTATATTTATCAATTTTATCTCCGGCAGGATCGCTTCCGGTGTGCAGAAGCAGCACGGAGAGGCGTAAACTGTCAAAAACGGTTGAACAGCCGGATTTTGGATATTCAAATTCCGGCTATTCTGTTACCGGTGGAACAAAATTTTCCAATGCGTGTACCATCTTCGGATGCCGGATGACAAAATGGATGACCGGAGTCCGGGTCTTGGATATCCGTACAAGCTTTCTTTCTATGATGTGAATGCAGATATTGCGAAAGGTCTGTCCAGATTGTGTCTGAACTTTGTAGTTCGGATGTGTTCTGGAAAAATCCTTCGTCAAGCGGATATGGGACAGATATTCCTCGTAGGTATAGGAAATATCTGCTTCATAAAAAGCATCTGCTAAAGAAAGTTGTGCCGGATGTTTGAGAAATTCTTCCTCCGGAATGGTGGCAAATTCGTCGTAGACGGATGAATGTTCCATTATTTTTTCAACAAGGTCGCGCTGTGCCTGTGCATGGTGCAATATCTGATCACGATCTTTGGCAGAAAGGTTCCCGCGTTTCAGAATCTGTTCAAGAAGCTCCGGTGTCATAGTATAAATGGGCGGGGCAGACAGAATATTATGACGGGTTCCTGTCTCTTGTGCCTCAGATCGCTGATAAGTATCAAAAAGTTCTTCTGTCTCTGTACGGAAGATTTCCATAAGCGGCTGTGCCTTTTCGAGAAGGTCAGCGGCTTTTTGCTTGTAGTAGGCAACTTCCTCTCGGTTGTTGGTAAGGTAATATTTGCCGTGATCGTGATGACCGTTGATACATTCACCGGTAAGAGCCACCGTGCCGGATACATAGTTGAAATGATGGTATACATGGGTGGACGCGTTCGGCAGATGGTAAGGCGATACCTGCCCCGTCATATAAATGGGAATCCAGCTTTCCAGCCCCAGCATCATCTCGTGAAACGGGCGGTCGATGTTATGGATGATATTTAAATGCAGCCCTTTCTTTAAAGACATGGCAATGGCAAACATCCACTTCCGGTTAAAATCCATATCCTCTGCCATGTCGGACATGGGCATATCACTGCACATAAAGATCGGCTCCATGGACTTGGACAGTACGGTATGTTTGAAAAAGTCCAGTTCTCCTTTTCGCATTTCCTCTATCCCGAAATAAGAACGCGGCGAGTAGATCTGAAAAGGCATTTTCGGCACTTTCAAATCATCAAAATGGATCGCGCGAATATACTCGTCCAGATTAAACGCATCCAGATTCTGTAGAAAACTCTCGATTTCTCCGGTTTGGCGGGGAGTGGAACCATGATAGAGCCAGTTTTTTAAGCGGGTCAGATAGTCGGTGTCGGTCTGAACCTGTTCCATCGTGCAGCCCAGAAGAGATATCACGGTTTTTTTGTCGGCGGGACTGCTATGATGGGATAAAATATACTGACAGAGACTGTTACAAAGAGCCTCCGGGTCACTGGGACGTCTCTGTCCGGAGCGAATCCGGTACAGGTACGACACATCAAAGCTGGATGCCTGCGCCAGTGCCTTCATATTGATATTCAGTGAAGCAATCAGGCGGTCAAAATTCTTGACAAAATTTTCGTAGGCGGAATTTTTCTGATTCAGCGAAGCTTCCAACTCTGCGCGAATTTGGGGGACAGACATGGCTGTGATGCCTTTTTCCATGGAGAGCGTTTCGATTCCGGTGATGAGCTTTTTCAGATGGTCGCTTTCCGGAGCAGGTTCACGCTCGCCGGTGCGGTAGCGGCTGATAACAGCAGGTGAAAGATCGCAGGCTTCTGCCAGTTCTTTGGCGGAGCATCCAAGCCTCTCGATGTACTGGTTGAGATAGTCGCTGAATTTCATTAGAGTCCTCCTTTGTTGTTTGACCTATGATACGTCCTTTCCCTGGTATTATAATAAATGAAGCAGCAGATGAAAAGAAGGAATTGACAAAATAGTCAAATGCCACATCTGGCAATATTTAG
>JALELN010000070.1 GCA_022771765.1 Lachnospiraceae bacterium
TGTTGAATGTAATTCTAAATTCTACATGCCCTTTGCCCAAATAGAATTAAGTCTTACAAAAATTCCATTTCGTTTTATAATGTATTCGGATGATCCTTGTTCCTGGAAAGGAGTACTTTATGTCTAATTTAATTCCAGGTAACCAGAAACATTTAACTCTCGATAACAGAGTATTCATTGAAAAGTGTCTTGAACAGAACATGACCATGAAAGACATAGCCAAGCCTTTATGTAAGGATCCTTCTACCATCTCCAAAGAGATAAAGAAGCACCGCACTTTTCATCCCCATAATGATCTTGCTTCACGAGGCCCTGTTAATCGCTGCCATCTCAAAAAAGACTGCTCTCTTAAGAAGGTATGTCCTACTACCCGGCTTTGTACCGGCAAATGTGCTTCCTGCAAAAAAGTAAACTGCAACAGGGTATGCAAGAACTTTGTCCCCGACACCTGCTCCAGACTTCTCAGAGCACCTTTTGTATGCAATGGCTGTCCTTCTAAAGCCGGCTGTAGAAAAGACAAGTTCTTTTATCGCGCTACTACTGCCAATCGTGATTATAAAACGATTCTCGTAGAATGCAGAGAAGGCATCAACACTACCGAAGCGGATTTGAAGGTACTTGATGAGATTGTTTCACCTCTTATTCGCCAGGGGCAGTCTCCTGCTATGATTCTGATGAACCATCCCGAGCTTAATGTTTCTGAAAAAACAATTTATAACTATATCGAACATGGCTATCTGTCTGTTATTAACATCGATCTGCAGCGCAAAGTCAAGTACAAACTCCGCCACTGCCATGAATCCCAAATCAATGACAAAGGCATTTTTGAAGGTCGTACTTATAAGGACTTTCAGGAGTTACTTAAAAATCATCCTGATATGCCGGTTGTTGAAATGGACACTGTTGTAGGTTGTGAAGGTTCGAAAAAAGTATTCCTTACTTTGTATTTCAGATCATGTAAATGCCTGCTGATATTTCTTATGCCAGACAAGTCTGCAGCCTCTGTAAAAGCTGTTTTTGACCGTTTAGAGAAGAAATTAGGTACGTTTGTTTTCTGTTCGTTATTCCAGACAATCATCACAGATCGCGGTACTGAATTCTCTGATCCAGACGCGTTGGAAACCGGCATTGACAATATCATTCGTACCAGCATTTATTACTGCGATCCAATGTGCGCATGGCAGAAACCCGGAGTGGAAAAGAGCCACGAATACATTCGATACATCCTTCCAAAAGGCAGCTCTTTCGATCATCTTACTCAGTGGGATGCTGACAGGATCATGAACCATATCAATTCATCAGCAAGAGCCAGTCTGAATGGTTTGCCGCCCATCAGACTGGCCCAGTTACTGTTTGATCAGGGAACATACGATGTTTTCAAATTTAGAGAGATATCTCCAGATGATATCATTCTCACACCTGATCTTCTAAAATAATTTTTTGATGAGGAACAAGGAGCATATCGCACTTAATTGCATCATCAGACGAGTGGAATTTAGTCTTGCCGGACACAGACCAGTCGTCTGTTTGCTATGCAGTTTTTTCCTTAATCATTCTCATCATGGCCCTATTATAAGCCATTTTTCGCCTGATGTAATCTATAAAATTTATTGTAATATCAGAATTTAGTTGCCACTATGGAATTTAACTTTACAGTGAAATTTACTTTTTCACTCAACCAAAATCCGCATCATCAAACGCATATTGCATTTCGAATCACTAAAAATCAGTTATTTTAGCTGTTTCTTTAATTCATCATAAAATCTGTGCGTATCTAAAATTCCATTATCAAATCTTTGATAGTACCCTCTGTCATATGCTTTTTCCAAATAAATTTCCTGCCCAAACTTATTTTTGACTTCAACATACTTTCTTATATCTTGTGGATCTTTTAATCTTGGCCAGTATTCCAGAAAATCAGGCAAAGAAACATCCGCCCTTAAAAAAGTTGCAGTTGGCATATCTTTTTGTGCAGCCATTCCTATTTCAAAGGGTACCCACTGAGAAAACTTTGTTATTTCCGACATAATAACGATAATATCTGTACAATTATTGAGATTTTCCCGTATGTGATTTGTAAGTTCTCGACCACTTTGCTCTATAGAAGAATCTAACAAATCTAAATAATAGTCTACATTTAATGCTCTTAACTCACCCGCTATTTTGTTTGCAGTATATGCATCTTCCTGTTTATGAGAGATAAAGATTTTCATCAGTTTGTCCTCGTATATAAATATATTATTTCTCCAATTTTTCTACACATTGGCTTTTATCCACATTTCTAGCGAATCTTTTCTGTTAGAAATAACAGGAACGCCTAACTTTGAGATTTCACTGCTTGTGCTTTCTGTAATTTTAACAGCAACGACTGGCTTACCAATATCTATCGCAAATCGAATTTCATCGATAGACATTCCATTATTGTTAGCCGGTCGGTTAGAACAAACTATTACACTAGCGTATTTAATTTTCTTCTGAATTTGTGGATCGACATTATAACGTCTATCTATTTTATCTAACGGCGAACTACTTGGAACAGAGTAATCTCTTACCATATACTTCGTTCTATCTAATAAAGCACTCAACGCTGAATAGTCTTCATTGTTCCAACGATGCGGTATAAATACATTAATCATTTTTCATTTCCTCCATCTTTAATGATCCATTGCATATATTTTAAAATCTTTTATCCATAGCCATCTTCCAATAATGAAGTCCTAATGCTGTTAATTTACACGACTTGCTCTCCATTGCTGCAAAATACATATGTTCGGCATCGACTGGTTCAATTAATCCCACACTTTCAAACAACTGCAATTCTTTAAATATCGCAACATTTAATTCGTCTGCATAAGGCTCAACAACTTGATGTTCAATCTCCGGGGTATTCGTATATTCAAATGAAGGATCCAAATTAAATTGATCTGTCGGACTATTAAAATACTTTCTCAATTTTCTTAAAGTTGCTTTTGGCACCTTTGGTTGAATTATACGTATCGGGAGAAATTGAGATATATTTGCTTTAAATACTGGTCTTTGCTGCCATGCACCTAGCGATTGATCAACAAAAGCATATAAGCTCGCCGGTGTGATATTTCCACCAATATCAGCCGCTCCCCCTTTTAACCCCTGAATGAGAAGATCAGTGAATACTCCATGACCAATTCTTCCATTTTCAGCTGATGTTTGCCAACTTTGACTAGCTGCCATAATTGTGACTCCTTCTCCTAAAACAGAGTGATTATTTACAAGGAGTTCTTCTCCCATTTTGGCAGCAAAACAACAATCCAAAATAATTATTTTATTTTTACATTTAGATGTATTGGCAATGTTCAAAACATCTGTCATACGCACTCCCAAATCTCTTCCGGAAAAATCTGTTGTACATAGATATCCTCCATCCGCTTCTGCTCCATGGCCTGAAAAATACAGAAGCGCCACGTCTACATTGTTGTCAAACAAATCCTTTATTGAAGACAGTAACTCGTCTTTTGCACAACTCCCCAGTATAGCTATCGCATCAAAATTCGGCGAACCATCTCCATTAGTTTCTATTAAATCCTTCATTGCAATCGCATCATTGTCACACCAATTTAATTCACAATCCGGATAATCATTTAAACCTACAAGTAACGCTTTTTTCATCTTTTTATTCTTCCTTTCCGTGAAGTGTCCCAATGAGATCATGAAACCCATAGCAGCCGATTTTCGCTAACTGATTTTTTCCCTCTGATATACTCTTAACTTTTCTTATGTATATATTACAACTACATACACACATTGCAAATTACAATTATTTTTTAATTATATCTTCTACATTTTATAAATTTGTCGAATTATGTCTGAATTTTTCGAACATCCAAATATATACAATCTTAGTCAAACTAAAAGAAGTATCGAAAAGTAAACGATTTGTCCACTTTTCAACACTTCTCTCTAATTTTTGAAATCACCACTTGTTTGTTTTGGAAATTTACGCAAGAGTTGTTTCGATTTTATGCACTTTGCTCTCCCGAGTGACTATTCTCGGCTTCAACCGTTTTCTCTAATATTTTCTTGAAATCCGTTGCCCATTGTCTGCCACTCGTATCATGTTCCTGCGTATGCAGAATAATT
Organism: Lachnospiraceae bacterium; assembly: GCA_022771765.1. Taxonomy (GTDB): domain Bacteria; phylum Bacillota; class Clostridia; order Lachnospirales; family Lachnospiraceae; genus W0P33-017. Next base: position 4,117 of record JALELN010000070.1, read on the forward strand.
TCTGTAATATTTTTATCTTCCTCCGTACTGAACAGATACTTCGTTATAGTAACCGGAATAGTAATAATAGTAGAAACAAAACCGACCATAGCCGTGATCAATAGCGGTACGGACTCAACTATTTGTTCGATACTGGCAGTTACGATATACTTATGAAACAATTGATAAACAATCGCAATTAACGCAACAATCGCACCCACAATCATCAAATAGAAAGTCCACTTAAAAAACTCCTTTAGACTATTCCTGATTTTAGTAATTTTCACGAAATGTGACAACAATTCTGTATACTGCGTATCGCGATTTACAATCTGCTCTGTGGTATTACGTCTAAATGTTTTATCATCTTCCGACTCAGAAGTTGTTTTATCATTCCGCAATGCATTCAACAGGGTCTCATATACTAAAAGTCTTTTATTCATTCCTATTCAAATCCTCTATGAGTTTAGGACTACCAGATCTTCCATCCTTTTTTTTACCTTATTTCTGGTTACTTTAAATACTTTCGACAGCATTTCTATGGAAAATTGATCATCATCTTCACCCAACTGCTGCAGTAACTCACAAAATATTTTGAATTGATCCAATGGCATTAGTATACTTCTGGCAAAATAGTCCGCTTCCAACTCGATCGGCTCCGTTCTGTGATAGGTATCACGATGCGCATACAACGGCTCATCTTGCTTTCTATGTAATATGAAATGCCCATATTCATGGGCCGTGATAAAGCGGCTCTTTTTAAACACTACATCAGATTCATTTTCCGGATTCTTAAAATTTGTATTCACTACGATCAGCCGCTTTTTACTTTTTTTATCATCACTAACCAGCAAGCATCCCGTTGTCTCCATATCCATTTCTTCTGGCTCTACTTCAAAACCATCTTTTTTCACCAATGATACGATATCTACATAAGGAGACTTCTCAAAATCGTTATCTTTCAATAAATCCGCAACAATTTTTTCTATTTCTGACATTCGTTCTCTCTTGATCTTTGACATCCTATCATCTCCTCCTTTGTAATCTGGTACCTGATGAAAACTGATAATATTTCCCATAAATGCCTCCAATGTCTATGGAAAAATATTACCACAAAATACCTCTTTATACCTACGAATTTATTGACCGGAATTTTGTTTTTTTCCTATTTTTTGACACGTGAAATGTATCCTTATCTTATCATCATAGTTTTTAAAATACAATTGTGCAAAATGACGATATCATTTTTTTATTTTTCGTCAAATATACCAATACCACTTCCAATCTGTCCCGCCAGCCATATACTTTCTTCCGGTGTCACTCCACTCGGCTGATACATCACATTTTTCCAGTCATGATCCCGAAGCATTGTAATCTTATCCACAAAGGCCCGTATCTCATACCGAAGTCCCTGTCCTTCGAAGGGAGTCTCATATACATCGATCTGATTCGGATCTTCGTACCGCACTTCGATTTTTTGGGTCAGCCACCAAGGTGAAGGCACCAGTATATAACCCTTCGTTCCTGCAATGACAAGCTGACCCTCTGATTTTACACCCAGACCTGTCTTGGCAGTTGCAATCGCCTGTTCATACACGATGCTACGCTTCGTGTAGATATCTACACCTGTATCTCCCTTCAGCGACCAGTGATAGGCATCTATATTGTTTGTTCCCAATAGCTTGACGATCGGCAACAGGGTATACGTGCCATATTCTGTATAACTGCCACCATAGACTGTATCACGCAGTTCTCTCGTATTTCCGGAATACAACCGCGAAAAGCAAGCCTCCACATCCCGCACTTCACCGATGGTTCCTGCCCCTACAAGCTCAAGGATCTTTTGAAATCCGGGACAATACGCGGTCTTAATACCCTCCATAAGAATACATTTTTGTTGTCTGGCTATCTGGAATAATTCTGCTGCCTGTTGTTCCGAAAACGCCATTGGCTTTTCACACAGCACATGGATTCCGTTACTCAACAAATACTTCGCATACTCATAATGCGTCTCATGGGGACTGGCGATATACACTGCGTCCACGATACCTGCCAGATCTTCTACCTGTTGTGTATAACGCGCTACCCCATACTGATCAGCAAATTTACGCGCACTCTCCAGATGGGGATTGCACACTATGACAGGCTTTATCTGTGGTACGAATCCCAGTTCCGGTACAAACCGATTTGCAATTCTACCTGTACCTATGATTCCTAATCTGAGTATCTTCATCTGTGTTCCCGTTTTTTCTCCATAAACTTTTCTGTAATCTCTGCCATGGCTATCGCTTCTTCTGCAGTCAGCTTATATCCATTCTTTTCATTACCATTGATTTTGGATATAAACGCACTGATCTCATATCGCAAACCATCCCCTTGAAATGTTGGCTCGTATACTTCAATCTGGTCTTCATCCTCATAGCGCACTTCAAATTTTTTTGTCAGCCACCAGGGTGATTCTGCCAGAATATATCCATTCGTTCCCGCGATTACCAGCTGTCCTTCTGATTTTACCCGGACACCTGTCTTACAGGTGGCCATACTATTCTCATACTCCAGCTGCACTTTGGTATAGAAGTCTACACCATTTTCACCATAGATACTATTAAAATGAACAGCCTTATAATCAGTTCCCAGCAGCTTGAAGATCGGCAATAACGTGTAACTTCCAAATTCCAAGAAGGAACCGCCATACTGACCATCCGTGCACTCTCTGGCTTCCGGATTGGCCAAGCGGGTAAAACATGCTTCCACATCTGTGATCTGCCCAATCTTCCCGCTCTGTGCCACATTCATCAGCTGCTGGAATCCTGGACAGTACGCTGTCTTGACTGCCTCCAGCAATACCAGTCCCCTATCCTCTGCCATCTGATACAATTCTTCCGAGGCCGCCCTGGTAAATCCCAGCGGCTTTTCTGACAATACATGCTTTCCATGCTCCAGTGCAATCTTCGCGTAGATATAATGGGTCTCATTCGGCGAAGCGATATACACCGCATCCACCTGTTCGACAAAATCCTCATAGGAATCCGTCAGGCATTCGATATCATATTTCCGTTCAAATAACTTTCCACTCTCGACTTCCGGATTGTATGCTTTTACAATATTGATACCGCTGACGTACTTTGCCTCCGCCACAAATCGAGGCGCAATTCGTCCGGTACCCACGATTCCGACATTTACGATCTTGAATTGGTTCTTGCGGAGCATCGTTGATGATATGTTGGGCGTTCTCTCCAGATATACCACCTTGCAAAACTGCCCGAGATAATCAAATGCCCCCTCCCAGTCAGAACCCAGTGTAAAAATATCTATACCATACTTTTTAATATCTTCAATCTTCTGACCTTCATGATCTTCGATTATGATTTCATCAGCAAATCCGGTATTTCTGACATTTTCAATTCTCTCCATGATGGAATCTACCACGTTCAGCTTACCCCTGGACTCATCAAAATGATCTGTCGTAACACCAACGATCAGATAATCACCCAGCTCTTTTGCTCTTTTTAAAAGATTATAATGTCCCTGATGGAACAAATCGAAGGTTCCGTATGTAATGACTTTTGTCATATGTATTCTCCGTATTTTTCATATCATTTACTGCGTCTTTACTAATGATAACAGTTGCTCAGGATCTGTATCATTCAACTTTCCGATATCTATATCGGCTTTTTGCAGCTTATTACTGATATACACTGTATCATAATTTTTCTTTACACATGTTTTTTTAACATCTCTTAACTCCTTCATTCTCTGTAAAATGATGTCCGATGATACTCTTCCCTTTTGCAGCAAACAATTCGTCAGCGCATAGATGTACAACTGAACAATAGTATATTCTACTGCATCCTGTATCCCCCTATAGTAAGGCAATACATACATCCGCTCATATACTGCTTCCATCGCGCGAATGGCATGTCCATGATATCTCTCAAATTGTCGTTCCTTGGATGCAGAACCGTCTGTATTGCGATATACATAATTAATTTCTTTCAAATTTCCGATACGCCGTGCGGTAGCATTCAGATACATGAGCGACTCCATATCCTCTAATATCACATGTTCCCGAAAGCGCAGACCACTTCCTTCCCAAAAGCTTCGACGAAATATTCTGGTCATTAGATATCCACCACTCACTATATTATGTGAACGTTTTTCATCATTCTGATCTTCAGTATCCTCATCCGCCGTATGGACCATGGCAAGATCCTTCCCCTGATAATATACACCGGTATCTACTATGTCATAGTTTCCTTTCACCGCTGTATCATACATATGCTCATACATTGTAGCTACCGCTGCATCATCACTGTCTACAAAACCTATATATTCTCCCTGAGCCATATTCAGTCCCACATTTCTGGCTCCGCCGGGTCCTGCATTCCGGGGTGTCTGTAAAATCCTGATCTGGGGATAATTACCGGCAAACCGCTCCAAAATAGCTCTGCTATTGTCTGTAGAGCAATCATCCACTGCAAGTATTTCCATTTCCTCCGGTAGCATTGTCTGATGAATCAGACTCTCGAGACATTCTTCCAAATACTTCTCTGCATTGTATACCGGCACAATCACTGACACCTTGATTGACATCTCTATGCTTCCTCCTCATCCATTGCTTTTACATATTGTCTTCTATTTCCGTCACAAGTTCCAGCAACTCCCCTGCCCGCACATCCCAGGTATGGAATCTGCTTACTTTTTCATAAGCCTTGGTTGCAATCGCATTTTGAAGTTCTTCATTCTCGAGTATCTGAGCCATGAGTTTCGGAATATCTTCTATATGATCCAACGAGAACATCACCACATCCTCCATATGAGAAAAATGCTCTTTCAAATAAGCAGTCTCATCTGTAAGACACACTGTACCTGCCATCATAATCTCTATAATACGCTCTGTAAAACCTGCCTTATGCCAGGTCATGACATTTAATGCGATTCGGGCTTTTGCCAACTCTTCCGACATGTGTTCCGGTGCTACAGCATCATGGATCACTAACTGATCTCCATTCCTGACCGGGAATGTCTGCCAGGAATCCCCATATACATGTAACTCATATCCCGCATCCAGAATCTGACGAACGACACGATTACGGTATGTGTACGCGGGAATACGAAAGGCTTCCCAAAGATGATCCAGTACAACCGCATATCCAAATGTTGAAAACGGCTTCGGATATTTTTCCATCAGAAATGCCAGCATTTCGTTATAGCTTACATTCGAATGTGCTAACAGATATTCGGCTGCAAAACATGCCATTTCTCCCAATATGCCCTCTAACGCATATACCTTATCCCACATCGACAATTCATCAAAATAAGTACCCATAAAGGAAATATCGTATTCCTTTTGTGCCTTTGTACATGTGCATAACTGCGCCGGCAGATTTCCTCCCGGTGGGAAATGAATACCATTAATCATGGGAAAAGTCTGGTCTGCATAGGCCGCATGATCCCCATCCTGACACAGTAAATATACCTGATCAGAAGAATTCATAAACATCTCATGGAAGAACATCGGATGATCCAGCCAGAAATCAAATCGGATACCTTTGACGAAGCAAAATTCCTTTTTCATCAATATTGGAGCCTGAAAGCCTATGAGAGCGCGAAAATAGTGTGTTTGCAGTAGTTCCATTTCTTCCTGTGTAAAAAAAGGCTTCTCAGTTGTCTCTATTACCCACTGCCCTTTATGAATTAGAGCTTTCACAAGCTGGTCAGCAAAATTCTGTAACACACCATAACAAATCTCATTTCCACGAATAACAAAAAAAGGAGCCGTCGCCAAATAAATCTGCCTGTAAAATTTCTGATCCTCATTTAACATCAGATTAAGTATTTGTTCAAAATCTGACTGCCAGCCATATTCTGCTGTATAGTCTGTCATCTGTTGCAAACCTGCCTCCAAAAGACTTCGCTCCTGAAGTTTTGTGAGATAACGTACCAACAAATATGCATTTGTAATGCAAATATCTGATGTTCTATTCCGCTGCCAGGTCACATCCGAACATTCCAAATACAGAATCTCAGCAATCTCAGCCGCACGACACAAAAATTCCCGATTACAATCATCCGTTAATCGAAAATTAAAGCAGCTCGCCTTTTCAAATACCGATCGACGTATAATTAATGCATATATATTTAACTTAGGCGTCTGAAGAATCCCATACCAGTCCGACTGCTGTGGGGCATGATCACACAACACTAACACATCAGCCCGCTCCATATAAGGATATTCTGTCAACATTTGAAGAATTTCTTCACCGGTCACTACATCCTGATTGGCAAATATCAGAATCGGCTCTGACGTATTTCCAATCCACTGATTTTTAATGACCGAATCCTCAAATAGACCACCGGGAATGTTGATCACGCAGTAATCTCCCGGTGTTACAATTCGCTTCGTCCGGTCAAGAAAAGTTTCCAATATCTGCCGCCAGTGATCCGCTGTCTGCTCATAGTTTTTCGCAAAAACCTCCACTGCTATTTCAGACACAAAAGTATCACTAAAATATTTGACGTCCTC
>JALELN010000102.1 GCA_022771765.1 Lachnospiraceae bacterium
TCTCCTCTCTGTTTCATATGTAGAATTTTTCGTATCTGTTCGACAGTTTCACAGATACGGCTTTTTTACAGTATACCACAGCCGTCTCATCAATACAAATGTTTTGGCGTAAATCTGTTGTTTCAGGAAGCCCCATTTTCATCCCTGACTTTGGATGTTATCGCGCCTTCACCTGAAACTGTTCCATCCTGCATGCCAGATTCTCAATCTGACAATTGAGATTATTGCTCTGCTGCTGAATACTGTTTGCCATGTTCTGGTATCCCGCCATCATTTCCCGGATGACTTCCACCTGTCTTTTGGATGCTTCCATTGCGCTGTGCTGCTCAACAGACACTTCTTTTAACAGATTTGCGTGGTTTTCGATCTGTCCGCTGATATCCTTGATATGGGCAAAATTATCTTCCACATAAGATGCGACCACTTTTCCGTTCTGTACAACCTTACGTCCTTCCTTTAATATTTCTTCTGTCCTGCCGGTGGCCTCACTGGTCTGTTCTACCAGCTGACGCATCTGTCCCGCCACCACCGCAAAGCCTCTTCCTGACTGACCGGCTCTGGCAGCCTCGATGGAAGCATTCAGTGTCAGCAGCGTGATCTGTTCGGAGATATCTTTAATCATACCCAGAATTTCACTGACACTTGCAAAGGTTTCTTCCACATTGACCACTACCTCGGATAAATGACTCATATATCCGCTTCCTTCGTGAATGATCGCTTCTGCCTGTTCGGTACACTGCTTCATATTTTCCGCTGCTCTGAAATTTTCATCTGCTTTCGCTGCTACCAGATCCATCTCTGTCTCAAAAGATCCTACCAGCTCCTCCTGCTTATTGGCAGACTGCATGAGAGCGTCTGAGATCTCTTTCATGTTACCGGACTCTGCTGATAGCTCTTTTGTCGCGTCGCTGACCGAATAAACGACTGTTTCCATCGAGTCAATAATATTTTCCATGGAATTTTTAATCGGGTGAAACATGCCCTGATAATCTGCTCCCACCGATGCGGTAAAATCTTTTTCTGCCACCTTTCCCAATACACCCGATATATCCTGAATATAGCTACGCAGCCGTTCTCCGGTGGAGATTAAATGCTCCGCCAGAAGACCGAATTCGTTTCTGCGCTCATAATCAATGTCAAATTCCAGATTGCCCTTCGCCATTTCTTCCATGGCCTGCTCTACCAGATTCAGCGGCTCCATGATCATTCCGATGACCTTGCGCTGTTTGAAAGATACAAATGCCGTGATCGCCATCATAAAGCACACGCTGATCACGCCAAAAATAAAAATACTTCCGCGAATTACCAGCATCGCCTGATCCGCGTTTTTCTGGGTCGCATCATTCAGTTTTTCCAATTTTTGATTGACCTGACTGATCAGCGGGAGATAGTTATCCTCCATTGTAGCCACAGCCTCCCCACTCTTTCCCACAAGCGACTGCAGAATCGCCTGTGACCGGAACGGAAACGCCTCCTGCAATAGCTTTTGAATCTCAGCGATACTCTCTGCAGACTGCGGATAGCTCTTTTTCAATGCTTTCAGATCCTTCTGAAGCTCCATATCCAGCTCGTCCACCTGGGCGGAATACTCTTTTTTCTGCTCCTCGTCTGTACATAACATCAGCTTATAGTTCGTATTCTGGATCATGACATTGCAGTACTGTATATTTTCCAGACTCTGCATGGCTCTCATATTCTCGTCGCGGAAATTCTGCATAGAAGAATATAGCACAAACAGGATCACGATCGTCATGCCGAGCACTGCAGCCAGTCCCAATATCTCAAAGACCAGCATATTGCCCAAAATCTCTTTTACCATGCGATTCTTTTTTCGCTGCTGCCGCCTCTCTTTCAGCTTGCGAAATACCTTTTTCTTGTCCATTGTCTTTACGGCCTGAAAAAACCTGATGTTTTTTGTAATTTTCTTTTTCATCCTCTTCTACTCCCGGTCTCCATATTGTTAACTCACTTGCACCCGCTCATTATACTTACCCTCTGTCAAGCCAATGTCAGTAATAAGTAAAAATGCCGTAAAATTTTTATATAGAGATCCATGGACGGGATCCGTTCACCGCTTAACCCCAGCAAGCGCCAGTGACGGTAGCATTTGTCAATCCGGTGTCTATATGATAAAATGAGGGCAAACGAGTCAACAACAATCTTATGTGAGGGAACTATGCCAACAGATCCGATCACCACTCTGGACATGCCACTATTAATAGAAAAAATGCGCGGGATTACCGCCGCAGGGGGCGTATTTCCGCTGCGTGTCATGGGCTACAGCATGAATCCCACCCTCGGCAGCGCCCGGGATATTGTACATCTGGTATCTCCCACGCAGCGCCCGCCGAAAAAAGGGGAGATCGTTTTTTTCGTGCGCTCCGATGGCAGAGGTGTACTGCACCGGCTGATCCGTGTGTTGCCGGATGGAAACTTTCTGATCAACGGGGATGCACAGAGCTGGACAGAAACAATTCGA
>JALELN010000109.1 GCA_022771765.1 Lachnospiraceae bacterium
TGCAGCTTATCATGAACAGACAAAAATGCCTTTTTCCCGTATTTCTTTATAAACATCGCCTGAGCTTTTGCTGCATTTGCACCATCATTTTCCGGCGTGTAAAATCCCTTCGTACAAGTCTCGATCTCTTCACACTCATAGCAGCCATCTATGTTTTTGTCCTGACAGCAGACGGCATTTGGGCATTTTTTATCCGGCATACACGTTGCGAACGAACATACATGATACGCTGTTCTGCAAGATCCACACCACTCACTTAAAAAACAGTGATTACATGAAAATCCGCAATATGCGATCGGATCCACTCCCTTGCGGGCCAGCTTACACAATTTGTTCTTGATCCGCTGCATTGCCTCAATATGCATGATCCAATGCCTGCTAAATGGCATCTTACTGTCTTCGTCCCCAAAACACCTTTTCATCTGCTGATAATCCAACTTTTGTAACATCTCATTCGTCGACATCATTACGTCTTTTGCATATGCATAGAGGCTGTCCACATCCAACTTCTTTGAGAACTCTACCAGGCGTTCTCCTTTCAGCTCGTTTCCGGTCGTGATGATATCGCAGCTGATTTTCTCCCGATATCCCTTAGAAAATAAGATCTGCTCATCACCTTGTATCAATGTATGTGCCACAATATCTTCGATTCGGAATATATGCCAGATGGAGTATGCCAGTGTCTTACTGTGATATCCATTTGCACCTGCAAAAGGCATTTGATAAAATGCCTCCCTGGGAAAACCATTTACGATCTGTGTGATCTGCTCAAATAGTTCCCTTCTGAATTCTATGAGCAGATCAATGCCCTCTTTGTATGTATCCTCTTTTCCCAGCAGTTTCTGTATCGTTTTATTCCTATCAGACCATTCTGTTCTCATTATTCTTTACTCCCAGTATCCATCAAGAGCCGTCTATCATAATCAATCCCTGCACGCCTTGCCTGGCTGCAAAGATCTTTGACCTGTAAGGTATACTCTTTTCCGTCTTTTATGAAATGTGTACCACACTGTCGGAATTGAAACGATACATTTTGTCTGATGCATTGTTCTCTGATATCCAGTACCCAGTCGTAGTCTAATACTCTTGCGTTCCTGTCTGATTCTCCGCCAACCACCGCTGCCTCAATGCCAGCCAGATATTTTTCCATATTAATTCTTTCCAGCAATGGCTGCGCCGTTATCTGCTTATGCTTAATTGGAAGTTTCTGAAAAACAGACAATTTTCTGTCTGCGTTTTCCTGATTTTCAACTGTACAGCAAACGACTACATGATCATATCCATCGCCCCAATCTTTAGGGATACACTGCATAAATCGTTCGATTCTCTTTGTCAGGAACAAAAATGTACAATCAGATCTCTCACGAATGATATCCCAGCATTCATCTCTCCACTGATCGGCATCCTCCAGCAAAAAGTCACTGGCAAAACACAAATAGATCAAACCCGGCTTTGTCTTATAGTCACCGTTTTTCTTTTTCTCGATCAATCTGTAAAAGTTCTCATTTCTTACAATTGTATCGGTGTCTCTTCCGCGCTTTGCATCACCCTTATGGATATAGCAGAACTTACACCCTTCGCTGCATCTGTGGCAGCCTCTCCATGGATCCCATCTTCCCATAATCTCACCGCTCCGTTTTTCATTCTTGATGTCTTTTGCGACTGATCCGATACTGAAACCATGTAAGCACACTAATGACCAGTGCTGTTCCCAGCCCAACACATGACACAAATCCAAGCCCTCTATCCGGAATATTTATGATCCCATAGAGCCAATTGCCGGAAACAAACCCATATATGATTGCATATGTCAAATATGCGAAAGGAAACACCAACGAACTGAGAATCATTAGTACCGTTGGCTTCTTTCTGCTTTCACAAAATAGGAACACTTCTATCGTTGCAAGGATCGGATCTACTATATGTAAAAAAATAAACGGACCGGAAAAATTGAATTCCTTGAAAAATGCCATGCAGATTAAAAACACGATCTGCAGCAAAACAACACTGTTCATATATATGACTTGTGGCAAATCCCTTTTTTTAATGATCCCAATCAATCCACCTATGATAAAGATCATTCCCATAATAGAATTCGATAGAAATGTCAATTCAAACTCATACAGTCCATTTTCTAAAGCCGATGGAAGATATGCAATTAGCACCTGAACAAGAAAAAATAGTCCCGTAATTAATTGAATCATATTTCCGATAACCGGCTTATCTGTTTCTGTTCTCATTATGCTTACTCCTGTTATCAATCATTATTTCCACGTTTTACCCCATCATATTACGCAGCTCATCAATATCCTTTTGAATCAACGGACTCCTGCTGTCCTTATATTTTGACAAGTCCATTTGATCTAACTTTATCTCGATAAACTCTGACAGTTTTGGCTGATATAGCACAACATTGTGTAGTGCAGCAAGACATTGCCTTACCGCCGTTGGTTTTTCATCGTCCAATATAGAAAGCAGCGCATCTATATTTTGCTCAATTTTGTTTTCATGATCCCACTGCGTTTGTGCGCAGATCAGACGAAAACCTCTTGTTCTTACATACGAACTTTTTCCCTTCAGCAATCCCAGAAAATCGTCAAAATAATCATACAACTCATCCGTCACCGCTGACCGGCTTTCAAGCTGCAACAGTAATTGATGTGCCTCTTTATCGTTTTTATTTTGTAAACCTGTTATGATATCCATTTTGATGCCCCCAAAAAAATTTTCTATATTATACCGGCATCCGACTTACTCATTGACTCACACCTCATCCCACATGTATGAAATCTCGTCAATATGCAATTCGATTTCACATTCCATATAATATGGTTCTTCATCAAACCATGCATATCCTTTGAATAGAATGTGCTGGTAGCTTCTATACGTTGTAACAAACTCAAATTCAAAAGAACCGTCATTTACCGCAGAAATAAAGTTATCGGTCCAATCCTCTCGAATAACCATTCCTGATGGATCTTCTCTGTAAATGTATATGGAGATGCCATCAATATCCTCATCAATAATATGGCATTTCATTTTTGACATTCCGGAACGTTCAGGTTCACCTTCGTTCAAAATGTAAAAGCCTTCCGGAAAATCAAAAGACAATGTCTGATTTTCATAGCTCATATGAGTTGTCCGGCAATCATGTAAGCCGATCTTTCCATCTTCGTTCTCGATATATTGATACATTTTCATGCTCCAGTCCTATTCCTTCCACCTATTTGAGACTTATGTCAATCAATCGCACTGCTTCTGCAACTCCGCCTTCTTTTCTGATCTTCTCAGAAATAACTTCTGCATTTTTCTTCTTGTCATCAAAAGATGTCTGCATCTCCCGGATCGCCTCATAGATTGCCGTCTCGCTCAAATCA
>JALELN010000121.1 GCA_022771765.1 Lachnospiraceae bacterium
GCTAACATTCGCAGCCCTCCTTCCTCTTTTTGAGGGTCTCATAGATGGGATGCTTGACCTGATAATCATCCTCCACGATAATTTGCACAGCCTTGTTATTTGACATATTAATGACAATTGGCGCCTTCAGGTTTGCCGTCATTTTCTCAATGTCCGCAGGCACTGTGATGGTCACCAGCGAATACGTCTGTTCCGGCGAGATATCTCCTACCGGCGCCAGATATTCATCATCAACCACCGGATTATAATTTGCTTCGATCAGATTCGGCTCAATCACCGGCATGGCAAACTGCGATTCCTCCATGGACTGCAGCCACATAATTGCTGCATTCTCATTCTCCTCATCACGAATCAGCGCAAACTGCTTCATAAACGGAAATCCGACAATGCCTTCCGGAAATGTGATCAGTTTTTCGTCCGCTATCGTAATCTTTCCAAAAAGTCTGGTTTCTGTCGTCATAATTGCTTCTTCTCCTCTTCATAATCTTACAGGTAATCTAACAGTGACATATCATCAATTTTTCCTGCTGCCTGCAGGGATGCCTGATACGCGGTGTACGCGGATGTGTAGTCGATCGTCACGTCTGAAAGCTCCTCGTCCTCATTACTTGATTTCAACTCTGTAAACGTTGTCTTCTGACTGCTGATACGATTTTCCGCAAGCGAGAGCTGGTCGCCCCTGCTTCCCACATCCGTAATCGTAAGGTTCACTTTATTCAGATATTTCTCAAAATGAGAGATCTGGCTGCCAAACACCTTCTGTAAATGATCATCAAGATATGCCATCTGTTTTTTTGCCTTTTCCAGACAATCCTTCAGATATGCCTGCTCCTCATCCTTTACGTAATCAGTGGAGGAGATCATACTCTCGATATTTGACACCGCTGTGTGCGCGTCGATGGAGTCCTGAACAATATCGGTCAGTTCTGCCAGATCGCGGAAACAGTCCGCGCTGACAACATCATGGATCTGCGTGTTGATCGTTAGATCCTGATTAGCAGATACGGCATAATTGATGTTCTGATAGATCCAATTGCCATCTGCATCATAATTTGTGTAGGTAATATGGTTCGCCGGGCTGATATCACTCTTATTCGTACAGTTAAAATACATCTCGGGACGAGTTTCTCCCTTTTCAAAACCATTTTTGTCATAGTCCACACTCAGCGTCGCGAACTCAGAGGACATCACCTGCGCAAGATTCGTGCCAAACACCATCTCTCCGGAGTCCGGCAGATAGATCAATGTATTTTCATACTGCTTGGACACGTTGTCGGGATCTGCTGCCAGCGCTGACAGGTAGTCCTCGAACTCCTTTTTGGTCATGCTCTCAACGTTCATCTGTGTCGTGAGCTTTTTATCTTCCGTAGTTACGGTATAACTCATTCCCCGGTTAGGGTCTGCCGGGTCCACATAGCCCGCACTCGCCATCATCGCGACCGTATCATCCGATTTTAAAACCTTGATGGTATTTGCAGCCGCGGCACTATCCAGATTCGTATTGATCTTATTTCCCTGCGGATCGCTGACCATCGTCAGTTTTGCAGCCGCACCGGTTCCGGTATAGCTCAGATTTACTTTGTTTCCCTGGGCATCTACGACATATGCAGTCTTTCCGGCTGCCTCCACCGATTCCTGCGCCATGAATACCATGTTTCCACTCGTATCTGTGTATGTATAGTTCGTGATTGCAGTTCCACCGATCGATGTCCTTCTCACCGAAAGTGTCAGCGATGGATCATCAACAGAAAATCCACCTTCATCTGAGATTCGCAGCACATAACCATTCATGTCCTCCAGACTGGCGCCCGTCATTTTTCCGTTTCCGTCAGCCTCATAAGTAAAACCACCGTCTTTCTGCAGGCTGCGCCACTGGAAAGTCTGCGTCGCCGGATTCGGAGCGTCATGTATCTGCGTCTGAATCGTCACATTTCCGTTTGTTGTTCCGTTTCCGGTGCCGGCACTGGTATCAACCCCGTAATTATAGGAAAAGCTGTTCAGCTTATCCTGCTTGCTGTAGGACAGACGCAGGCGCTTTAACACTTCCTCCTGCGGAGTGTTGACCTTACTGCCCGCTGCTGTCGGATTCTGGATCTCGCTTGCCGTAGGTGTATCCAGCTTATTTGCGTAATAGGTATATGCCTCAATATCGCTGGCGCTCA
>JALELN010000156.1 GCA_022771765.1 Lachnospiraceae bacterium
CTCATTCCTACCTATTATTATGTATCCCGTGATGGGAGCAGGCGGCAGCAGGTAAAACTGTATCGGAAGAAGGATTTATCTGAAGTGTATGTACCGTTGATATTGACGGCTTCAAACCGCAGCTTTCTTCCGGTAGAGACGCGAAACGTGTCTGATCCGGTGTTGCGGACGCAGTCCGTACAGGTGTGGGATGGGGAATATCAGCTTTCTCCGGATCTTCGTCTGGTGGATGCAGGTATTGATCTGGACAGCTATATCAGACAGCGCGGCGGACGGATCGGACAGCATGATCCGGTGTTTTTGAGAGATGGATATCTGCTGGTGCAGTTTGATGTGCGTTCCTATTCTTCCGGCGCTGCGCATTTGAGTTATGTAAACGATGAAAATAATCGCCATGGATACTGTAATATGTGGCGGTTACAGGGATTTTCGTATGATCGTACGGATTGTTTCGCTAATCGTTTTGTATTTGAGGATGGAGATTGTCTGCTGTTTGACACAAAGTATACATTGCACAGTGATTACGAGAGCTGGGGGACACACTAGCACCATTTTTACACCATTGCATACGCCAGTACAATGCTCATCACGATCCCGGCAAGGGTGGCGAGCAGCGCGCAGGGCAGTGTCCAGCGTGTCTTGCGGATCTTGACAGCCATAAAATAAACAGACATCGTGTAAAACACAGATTCCGTGCAGCTGAGCATGATGGAGACGCCGAGTCCCTGAAGAGAGTCCGTGCCGTATTCTTTGAAAATGTCCAGAGCCAGTCCGGTGGCAGCAGAGGAGGAAAACAGCTTTACAAAGGCGACGGACAGCAGCTCGGCAGGGAAGTGAACCAGCTCACAAAGCGGTGCGAGAAGTCTTGCAAGCCACCCCATGAAGCCGCTGGCGCGCAGGATTCCTACTGCGACCATGAGTCCGACGAGTGTCGGAAGGATCTGCACAACAATCTTTAATCCGCGTATCGCACCGTGGATAAACGTGTCATAAATATTGCAGCCTGTTAATAAGCCATAGCCAACAATGATAAAGACAAACAATGGTATCACTGCATCCGACAAAAAAAGTAAAAAAGACATATATTACTCCATAGGACTGCATTCTGTATTATGATATGAACCATCACAGGAGAGGTGCATATATTATAAGAAAAATCGTAGCTGTTTGAAACAGATACGCAAATGTGTGTTAGGAGTACATATATGAACTATCTTTGGGGCGGAATGATCGTGATCGGCGTGGTCTTCGGTGCATTGCACGGCGGATTCGGGTTAATTACGGATGCAGCTGTGGACTCTGCGAAGGAGGCAGTTAACCTCGCGATTGCCATGGCGGGCGTGGTTGCTATGTGGACAGGACTGATAGAGATCGCGCAGGAGACGGGAATGTTGTCAGTCTGCACAAAAAAGCTGCGTCCGCTGTTGAAGTTTCTGTTTCCGGGATTGCCCAAGGAGAGCCGTGCAAACGAGCTGATTGCAACGAATTTTATTGCAAATATATTCGGGCTGGGCTGGGCGGCGACACCGGCAGGGCTGGAAGCAATGCAGGAGCTAAAGCTGCTCTCCGGTGAAAAAACGGGCGTCGCCAGTCGAGAGATGTGCACATTTCTTGTGTTGAACATATCTTCCCTGCAGCTCATCCCGGTCAACATGATTGCCTATCGCAGCCAGTACGGCAGTGTGAATCCGGCTGTGATCGTCGGCCCCGGAATCGTGGCAACGCTTGTGAGTACGCTGACAGCGGTTGTATTGTGCAAGGTGATGTGTGCCGTAAGAGACCGTGGTCAGTAAAATCAAGTTCGCCCTGTATGATCCCAACCCTGGATTTTCCCGGACATGTCATTGCAAGTCTGGAAAAAATGGGCTATGATAAAGGCAGATATTCTATTTACGAAGGTACGGATCAATACCGAAAAGGAGGCAAAGGACGATGTCAGAGGCAGTGGAAAGATTTTTGCAGATGGTAAAGGAGTCGGATAATATCGTATTTTTCGGCGGGGCGGGTGTCAGCACGGAGAGTGGAATACCGGATTTCCGCAGCGTGGACGGGTTGTATAACCAAAAGTATGACTATCCGCCGGAGACGATACTCAGTCATAGCTTTTATATGGCGAAACCGGAGGAGTTTTACCGGTTTTACCGGGATAAAATGCTGTGTCTTGACGTAAAGCCAAATGTGACACATGAGAAGCTGGCGCAGCTGGAGGCAGCAGGCAAACTGAAGGCGGTTGTGACACAGAACATTGACGGCCTGCATCAGGCAGCAGGTTCAAAGCGGGTGCTGGAGCTGCACGGCAGCGTACATCGCAATTACTGCCAGCATTGCGGAAAGCTCTTTGATGCACGTTATATACTGGATTCTCCTGATCCGACACCGGTCTGTGACGCGTGTGGCGGGAAAATCAAGCCGGATGTGGTACTCTATGAGGAGGGACTGGACGATCAGACCATGCGGGATGCGATCTATTATATCAGCCATGCGGACATGCTTATCATCGGCGGCACGTCACTTGCGGTGTATCCGGCAGCAGGACTGATTGATTATTACCGCGGAAATAAGCTCGTACTGATCAACAAATCCGCGACGCCGATGGACAGCCGCGCGGATCTGGTTATTCAGGATGGACTGGGGGCTGTTTTTGGAAGAATTGAGGTTTAACTATGGATTATAAAGTGGGAGATATCGTTACATTAAAGAAAGGGCATCCGTGCGGCAGCCATGACTGGAAGATCCTGCGCGTGGGTGCGGATTTTCGTTTGGAGTGCATGGGCTGCGGACACCAGATCATGATCGCACGGAAGCTTGTGGAGAAGAATACCAAAAAATTGAAACCGACGGAGTAAAAGTTTTTGCAGAATTTTACCGGATTTTCTACAAAAACACTTGCAGAAACAGAAAAAACATGCTAAAATACGTGCTTGTGAACTATGTTTCCTTGCTCGCTCCAAATCGAACGGTGAGTGGGCCAGAGACCAAAAGGAGGTAAAAACGATGCACAATTATGAATTAGCACTCATTGTGAATGCCAAGATCGAAGACGATGTCAGAACCGCTACTGTGGAGAAGGCAAAAGAGTACATCACTCGCGCAGGCGGAACGATTACTGATGTTGAGGATTGGGGCAAGAAGAAGTTAGCTTATGACATCCAGAAGATGAGCGAAGGCTTCTACTACTTCATTCACTTTGATGCAGAGGCTACTGCTCCGGCAGAGATTGAAAGCAACGTCCGCATCATGGAC
>JALELN010000164.1 GCA_022771765.1 Lachnospiraceae bacterium
CGGGTTAATGGTAACAGTACCTAAAGAATTGGTTAATTGTCCATTCATAGTCGAACCTCCATATCCGTCATATTCCACTATATTCTATACCATCCACACAAAAAAATAAACATATATTTGATTATTTTGCAATTTTTTTCATTTTATTCTTGCATTACATATTTGTATCTGATAAAATGTCCTAGTATGAGTTTGAAGAATATCGCTTCAAGCTACTTTTGGAAACCAGACAAGGAGGTGCAAGTCATGGCAAAGTGTGCAGTATGTGGAAAAGGCGCTCATTTCGGAAATAATGTGAGCCATTCTCATAGAAGATCAAACAGAATGTTTAAGTCAAACATCAAGTCTGTTCGTTGCAAGGTAAACGGAGGAACCAAGACACAGTATGTTTGTGCTAGATGTCTGAAGTCAGGAAAAGTTGAGCGCGCATAGTTCGTTTTCAAAAATTTTCAGGTATCAAAAAAGAAGCTGATTCGTTCAGCTTCTTTTTTTTAACAGCAGAACAACTGGTATCCGAGCAGAAGAAGTGCACCGATGATAATTACAAGAATTACGTTACTCTTGATGAACAGTGCAACTAACATGCCGAGTGCAATACAAAAAAGGGAATATCCGATCAGCCTGCGCACTGTTTTCACCTCCGCCAAACAAAAAAGCATATACTATATAACAGTATATGCTTTTCTACCATATTATGATTCTTTGTTGACAGAGGCATCCAGCATCTCGCTCATCTCTTTTCCCGCCTTTTCTTTGGCTGCCTCAGGAATATTGTCATGATCCTTCTTGGTGAACTTGTCTACAAACTCGGGGACCATATCGAGAATCTTTGTGATTCCGTCCTGATTCTTGACATTGACCAGACGCGTCGTACCGTTCTGAATCACGAGTACAGCGGAAGGCTGAATCCTCCCGCCCATACCACCGCCGGCATTATTGGAATGTTCCTTCGCAAAAGCACCTGCACCGACACCAAAGCTCACATCTACCAGCGGAAGAATGATCGTATCTCCGATATGGATCGCATCTCCCACTACCGTCTTTGAGGAAATAAAGCTGTCCATGCCTTTGAATAGTGATTCTACCGTTGAACGAAAATTACTGTTTTCTCCCATAATGAAAACCTCCTGTATCATTTTATTTTGTTAACTGTCTATGATTCTTTTCGAATTTTCTGAACAACCTTCCGGATGTCTTTATCAAAAAGCAGTCTCAATCCGATGACCAGTACATGGATCAACTGCACATATCCCAGCATATCAAGCCGCCCCCGCGCATACAGCTGTTCTGTCTGAAAATCCGGCACTATCCTGCAGCCCTTTCCGTAGGAAAACGGACAGACGCTCAAAACCGCTGTGGCGTATCCGGTGTTTGCCGGATCTCCCAGTGAAAAACTCACATCAGCGCGCACGCGGCGTGGTCCACAGTGTCTGAACAGGCATCCGATTTCCGAACAGACGTGCCGGAGTGCCCGCCGGTTCGACTCATCGGTAAGCTCTTTCCGGAGCTTATCCAGCGTTTCACGGATATTTTCTGCTTTGCCATCCGGGGATTTTTCTTTGGAATTTTTCCGCTGTCTCTTCTTTTTCTTTTGCTGCTCCCGCTGTTCTTCCGGCTTCTCCGCTTCGGAAGCCTTCGAAGCAGTCTCTGAAGCAGTCCCGTTCTGCGGTGTATCTGCCTGCTGTTGTCCGTGATTCCCCGAACATTCCTCCCCAGACTCCCGGACTTGTGTGGATATGCTTACCTCTGAGGACTCTTGCTTCTGCTGATTTTTCTGCCTTTTCTTTCGCCCGGTACGCTCTTTTTTTGGAACGAGCTGTATTCCCAAAATGCTGACCCGACAGGCAAATTCATCCGGCTTTTCGGAATCTCCGCTTAAAGATACCCGGTACACCACCGGAAAAATCAGCAGAATCAGAAACAGTGCCAGAATCAGACCCAGTATGCCAAGCAGAATCAGTCCGATTACTTTCAAAATCATGAGCACGATTCCTAACATAACAGACCGTCCTCCCTGGTATTTTTCCAATTCTTTTTAAAGAACTCACGGAGCTTGAAATTTCCCTGAACAGCGTAAATACCGCTCACGATCTCCCCCGCAAGCATTATCGCTTCGTCATAATTTCCCGCCAGTCCGATCACGACCAAATTTCTTCTCGGATAATAGCGCTGTCTGATCACCCGGGCATTGATGATATCGATCAGATTGTCCGGATTGGAAGCAAGCGTCAGCAGGTATTCGCCTCCAAGAAGACTGCGCCTGTTTACTTTTCTGATAATCCGCTTTTTCCTGCGTGGGCTGATGCTTTCCCCGACAAACAAATCATCGTACCATATCATATATTATCCTCATAAATTTAATTACCAATACTTATGACTGCCCCACAGATTACTTTTTTTCAGATCCAGATACTCGTTATACGCTTTCTCCAGAATCTGTTTTTCATTGTTAAATTTTAACAGATGATACGCTTCGTGATATTTATAATAACCGGAATCCACGAAAAATTCCTCACGTTGTGGCTTACTGTAATAGCTGTCACCCATCATCAGATACCAGTGCACTTCCTTCTGCACCACATCCTCCGGGACGTTAAAAGTATACTGACTCTTACCCACATATTTGATGATAGAGGCATCTACACCAGCCTCCTCCTTTACCTCCCGGGCTGCGGTCTGTTTGTATTCCTCGCCGTTCTCCACGGTTCCTTTCGGGAGTACCCATCCCTCATACTTATTCCGGTAATTTTTGTAAAGTAACAGTATCTTTCCGCGAAATATTACCACACCACCACAACTTGTTGCTTCGATCATTGCAAATCCTCCTGATGTGGTGAAAAATATATAATCAAAGAATAGTATACTCTTATTTAAAGTAAGTGTCAAACACAGACTTTGCAATCGGCACACTTACTGTTCCACCATTTCCCGCACCCTCCACAACGACTGCGATCGCGATCGGTGCCTTTCCCTTTGCCGTTGCATATCCGACAAACCATGCATGACTTTCACCCTTTGTCATTCCAAACTCCGCAGAGCCGGTCTTTCCGGCTGCCGTATAATTTCCAGAGGCCAGCGCGGATGCCGTTCCATCTGTCACGACAGCTCTCATCATGCCGCGCAGAATCTTTGACTCCTGCTCACTCATCAGACGCCCGTACGCAGAGGGCTCATAGCGTTCCACTTCATTTCCATCCGAATTTTCCACCCGCTGCACCAGATAGGGATTCATGAGCACACCCTCATTCTGAATGGCTGAGACAATGAGCGCCATATGAAGCGGACTGACCAGTGTATCACCCTGACCGATTGCCGTCGCCATCACCGCGCTATCGCTCGCTCCGGGCTGCAGTGAAAAACGGCTCTTACTACTGGGAAACCCGGCGGGCAGACTTTTGTTAAACAACAGATCCTCACAGGTTTTTGCATAGTTTTTCAGATCCAATGACAGACCGATATTTGCAAAGGAGCTGTTGCAGGATTTTGCAAGCGATTTTTTTAAATCTACATCTCCGTGTACGGAATTGCCAAAACAGTGCAGCGTGTAATTGTCTGCCGTAATGCTTCCGGTACAATCATAGCGGTAATTCTTGTAAGTGTTCGGATGCTCTCTGATATATTCCAGTGCCGTCACCAGCTTAAAGGTAGATCCAGGTGGATAAAGTCCCTGACTTACACGATTCAGGAGCACGGAATTCTGGTCATCATTTGCCAGAATCGTGTCCCAGTTTGTAGTGATGGTATTCGGGTCAAAATCCGGTTTTGACACCATAGCAAGTATTTTTCCGGTGTCAGGCTCCAGCACAACCACTGCTCCCTTTCGATCACCCAATGCCTGATAAGCCGCCTGCTGTAAATCATCATGCAGCGTTGTCACCAGCGTATCTCCCTGATTTTTCTTTCCCTCAATCTCATTTACCACACGCTCGAGGATAAAGGAATGTGAGCGCAAAAGCTCAAAGTTAAAGCCTGATTCCAGCCCTGCCTTTCCGTTGTCCGCATAACCGACTACATGCGCATAAGTTCTTCCCTTGGGATACTCGCGTGTTTCATTTCCGTCTGCGTCCGTTTTGGTTGTGGCCAGCACCTTGCCGTCATCTGTCACAATATCACCGCGGACCACCCGTTTCGCAAAGCCGTCCAGTCTTGTATTGTATGGGTTGTTGATAAACTGCTCGCTGCGCGCAAATTGAAAATAAGTAAAGTAAACAATCATCGCTAAAAAAATGCCAATGAAAAAATATGCGATCATGGCAAATTCTTTGTTTTTATCACGCCTGCGTGCTCTTCCCTTTGTTTTTTGCGGTTGCTTTTCTTCTTCTGCGACCGTCCTTCCTTCTATTCTCTTTTTCATCCGATACTTCGTCCTCTCTGATGATATATAGTCCCTGTATGACTGCAAATATAATAAATGTTGACAGAAGCGAACTGCCTCCGTAGCTGACAAGCGGCAGTGTCACGCCCGTGGATGGGATAAATTTGATCACACCTCCGATCGTCAGAAACACCTGAAAACCATAGACCGTTCCAAGACCCAGCGCGATAAGCTTATAAAACTGATTATGAATCTGCATCGCAATATTTAAAAACATCAGATAACAGCTGGCACACACTAAGATGACACAGATCGCAAACACGCCTCCGAGTTCCTCTGAAATAGCCGCGAATACAAAATCCTCATCCGCCACCGGTATTTTCTCCGGCATTCCTCCGAACAGACCCAGTCCGAACCATCCTCCGGTTCCAATGGCAAAAAGTGACTGGCAGATCTGATAGCCCTGATTGTCAATGACAGAAAGCGGATCTTTCCACGCTACAACACGAACCTTCACGTGCGAGAACAACTTGTAAGCAATCACACCCGCGAGTGAACCCGCTACTGCGCCCAATCCGAGATAACCCGGATTTTTCGTTGCTACGTACAGCATAACCAGATAGGTAATAAAAAAGATCGACGCGCTGCCAAGATCCTTTGAAAGAACCAGCACCAGTACATGTGCTGCCGCCAGCACCGTTGTGATCACTACCTGGTTCCATTCCGTCGAATGATAAAACATCGCAGCGATAAAAAACACAAACAGTATTTTTATGAACTCAGACGGCTGTAAACTGACGGACCCAAAGGTAAACGACAGCTTTGCCCCATAGTCAGTTCTTCCTGCCACCGCCACAAGCACCAAAAGCGCAATGCCCACGATCGCATAAAGGTAGGGCAGCTTATGAAGAAAATGAATATGCCTGATAAAAAACGGCACAAGCAGCATCACAACGGTTCCGATCACTGCAAATGTAAACTGGCGGATTGCCTTTTCCTCACTCAATCTCGTCAATATGATAAAGCTGATGACAAGTAACATGCACAAATTGTTTGTCACAAGTCTGGATGCCTTTTTGTACAGGAAACGATAGATGATCTGAATTGCAAGAATAAGCAATTCCTGCACTACAAAAAATGCCAGAACCTGCAGTTCCTGTTTCACTGCAAAAATCACCAGATAAGCATCCAGATGAATCAAAAACGTAAAACCCTGCTGTCTGCGCAAAATATGCTTCTGCAGCTGCGGTGAACCGGATTTCTGCAGTACGGAAAAACACTCATAGGTGTAGCATGCAAACAAAATCATCATCAGATATTTTGATACTTCTGTAATTATTGTAACCATAACATTCCTCAACCTATTCTAAATACACAGCTATTCGATACCTCGCCCGAAATGACCTCTGGTAGATGCTCCGGAAAACGGCGCTTCGAGAGTATTTCGACCGAGTACCTGCTGTTCATACAACGCAAGCACTGCTCCGGTCTCAGCCGCATCCTCCACCGTAAAGTCCATGCGAAGTGTCTGCGGATGAATTTTCTCCACTTCAGACCATGCCCGGTCTATAAACAGCAGCGTCGGCAGTGGATTATAAATCAAATTATAGCAAACACTGCAATAATTTTTCACCGGCAGACGTTTTTCGTAGCGATCAATGAGCTCCAGCTTCTTTGCCGTTCGGTCACATCCGAACATATTCTTGTTGACACACTGACTGCTAATCATAAAAGGCGCATGTCCATAAATCACAAGTACACTTCCATTCTGCGGCAACCGCTTCAGTTCTTTTGCATTCAGTTCCAGCGGAAGTGTCCGGTTCCGGTAGCCCTGTGCGCGGAAAAAGGAAGCGGCGCCACCGGAAAAGGTATAGAGCTGACTGTCCAGCCAGACATGCTCCGGTTTCACACCCATGCGATTCAGAAATCCTAAAGAGTCGTAATTTTTTGCAAGAAATCCGTCAATATGACCTTTTTCTTGCAATTTCTGCATGCAATTCCACTGTTTTTCATAAAAATCAGCTGTCTCCTTTCGAAAGACGCCGGGGAAGGCAAGCAAAAGCTTTTTTCCGGTGTCCGCGCATCGCTGTGCGGCATCCGTGATCACCTGGAGCATCTGCTCCGGCAGAATGCTTTGCAGCTGGATCGCCAGTGTTTCTATATAATCCTTTTCTGCACAGAGATCAAACTGTTCGGTTGTATCACAAACTACCAGAAGCTGCTGCGTGCGCAGTCCATCAGAAGTACTGCTGTATTCCGACCTTCTATCTGGCTTTGTATCCTGCTCTGTATATGAAAACGATACTTGCGGTGAAAAGTCT
>JALELN010000180.1 GCA_022771765.1 Lachnospiraceae bacterium
GAGACCGTGCCTCTGTCTGGCGTTCTTCCGTAGCGTTACAGATCGTATTCAAAATACATATACTAATATAATAACCTTTATTCTCGATAATTTCAACTAAATTCTTAAATTTATTGTTGTTATATGTCGTTTGAGACACGATACACACACTTTTTTTCTCCGGAAGCATAAAATTTTCAGCATCATGAACGTTTTCAATGACCGTCGTCTGTTTTGGATCACACCAGCCACAGATTCCCTCCACCTCCGGATGCGTTGGGTTTCCGATAATGATGATGTGCTCTCCTGCCGCCGAATGCTCTGCCACAATGCGGTGAATTTTTTTCACAAAGGGACAGGTAGCGTCCAGCACCATAAAGCCTGCCGCTTCGATCTTCTCCTGCACGGCCTTTCCCACTCCATGCGAACGAATAATCACCCTTCCCTTTTCCAGATCCGGCAATTCATCCGTTGATTCAATGACACGGACTCCACGCTTCTCCAGATCTTTTACAACCTGCTCATTATGGATGATCGGTCCGTAGGTGTAGAGCGGCCCCTCTTTTGCAGTCTGTTCATACACGAGCTCTACCGCCCGCTTCACGCCAAAACAAAATCCGGCGCTTTTTGCCACCGTTACATTCATGCCAATCCTCGTTTCTCCTCCGCAATTGCGCGAATTGCAGACACAACTTCAACAATACTCATATCGGAAGAATCCACAAGCACTGCATCCTCCGCCTGACGAAGCGGTGACATCTCGCGGTGCATATCTCTGTGGTCACGCTCCTTGATGTCCGTAGCAATCTTTTCAAGATCTGCCGGTTCGCCTTTTTCCATCAATTCCATATACCGGCGCTTTGCGCGCGTCTCCACACTGGCTGTCAGATAAATCTTTACCTGCGCGTCAGGAAGCACACAGGTTCCGATGTCTCTTCCATCCATAATCACATCTGTCGTTTTTGCCAGCTTTTGCTGCAATGCCACAAGCTTTGTGCGCACAGCCGGATAAACACTTGTACTTGATGCCATATTTCCAACCTGCTCGGTACGCAAACATCCGGTGACATTCTCACCGTTTAAGAGCACCTGCTGAACGCCATTCTCATAGCGAATCGTCACATCCGCGCCATCGACCGCTTCCGTAATGGCGGCCTCATCATCTTTATTGATGCCCTTCTGTAAAAAGAAATATGCCATCGCGCGGTACATGGCACCGGTGTCTACATATACATATCCCAGCTCCTTTGCCAGCGTCTTTGCGATCGTACTTTTTCCTGCTCCGGCAGGCCCGTCAATTGCAATATTAAATGCCATTTTAGTATTCTCCCTGTATCATTCTGTTTTATAGTGTTCCGCCGCGCACAGCCCCGCCAGATAGCCGGTCGACCATGCAATCTGCAGATTAAATCCTCCGGTAAAGGCATCCAGATCCAGCACCTCCCCCGCAAAAAGTAACCCCGGCACCAGCTTTGACTCCATGGTGGAAGGGTTGACCTCCCTTAGAGATATGCCTCCTCTTGTAATGATTGCTTCATTAAATCCCCGAAGGCCTGTCAATGTAACAGAAAATGCCTTCAGACACTGAACCAGCTTCTGCCGCTCTTCCCGCGTGATCTCATTGACCTTTTTTTCCTCGGGAATACCGCTCCTCTTGATCAACACAGGAAGCATTTTTGCCGGAGCAAGACCGGACAGCGCATTTTTAAACTGCCTGTTCTGATTGTCTGCAAAATCGTTTAAAATTCGTTTGTCAAGCTGTTCCTGTGAAAGTGCAGGCTTCCAGTCGATAAATAACGTAAGATTTCCCTTTGCAATCGCATCGTTCACAACAGCGCTTGCCGAGAGCATCAACGGCCCGCTCACTCCAAAATGGGTAAAAAGCATTTCTCCAAAGCCTTCAAACAATACCTTTTTGGGGCGAACAGGATCAACGATTTCAACACGCACATTTTTCGGAGCAAGCCCCTGCATGCTCATGACATCCTCCTCTGCCACGGTAAAAGGTACAAGTGACGGACGAAGTTCGGTCACGGTATGCCCCAATGACCGCGCAAATGCGTAGCCATCCCCGCTTGATCCGGTCGTGGGATAAGACATGCCCCCCGTTGCAATCAGTACTTGTTTTGCGCCGCAGATCGTGCCATCCTCCAGCTCTACGCCACTGACAACACCGTCTTTTAACAGTATCTGTCGTACACGCGCATGATATTCCACCCGGATATCCAGCCTGTCCATCGTCCGTTTCAGCGCAGCAATCACATCTGACGAGTGATCAGACACCGGGAACACCCGGTTTCCCCGCTCCACCTTCGTCTTCATTCCGGCCTGCTCGAAAAAATCTATAACCTGCGAATTGCCGAATGTATAAAAGGCGCTATACAAAAATTTTGCCTGCCGGGGAACATTTAAAAACAGCTCCTCTGTTTCGCAGGCATTCGTCAGATTACATCTTCCCTTTCCGGTAATATATAGTTTTTTTCCAGGCTTTTCATTGCGCTCCAACACAAGAATTTTTCCGCCCGGAATTCCATTTTGAGATGCCGAGATTGCTGCCATCATTCCGGCAGCTCCGGCACCGATTACAATCAGTTCAAGATCATGCATCCTCGTCTCCCAGCTTTGCATAACGCATCTTTAAAGAGTCATCAATGTAATCAATCTCATCACGCTCATACACCTGATACTCATCCCAGATATTTTCCAGTTCCTCCAGCGTCTTTACAACCTCACCACGCTTTTTCATGCACAGCGCTACAATCAGAGCATTGATTACACTCAAAGGTGCCACAAGGGAATCGACAATGGATGCCATATCACTGCTTGCGATCAGATTACAGGAGGAATACAGATTCATCGGTGAATGCACACTGTCCGTCAGTGTAATGACCTTTGCATTTCTATTATTTGCAAACTCCATTGCCTTTAATGTGCGCATGGAATACCTTGGAAAGCTGATACCGATAATGACATCCTCATCATTGATACGCACCATCTGCTCAAACAGCTCGCTGGAATTATTTGTATTCAGCTGTACCACACGATCAAACATCAGATTCAGATAAAATGCCAGAAAGCTTGCCAGCGGCGCGCAGCTGCGGATTCCTACAATATAGATCGTCCTCGCCTTTAAAATCGTATCCACCGCCATCTCAAAGGCACCCTGATCAATGTGCTCCATTGTATATTTGATCTTCTCTGCATCTGCCTGAAGCACTGCTTCCAAAATCTGAGACTGTGATATTCTGCCATAGGTGACCTCCATTCGCTGAATGGAATTCA
Source organism: Lachnospiraceae bacterium (assembly GCA_022771765.1). Lineage (GTDB taxonomy): Bacteria > Bacillota > Clostridia > Lachnospirales > Lachnospiraceae > W0P33-017. Next base: position 3,262 of record JALELN010000180.1, read on the forward strand.
ACTTATTTCGCACCATCTCCTCCAATGCCTTCTGAAACTCAGGATAACCCTTATAGCCCAGGTGAGAGGCGAAACGTACAACGGTTGATTCGCTGACACCCACCACCTCACCGAGCTTGGCCGCAGTCAGAAACACTGCCTTATCATAGTTATCTGTAATATAGGTAGCAAGGAGCTTCTGCCCCTTGCTCATGCTGCCGTATGCCTGATTGATCCGGTTCGTCAGCTCGTTTGTGTTACTCATTCACAACTGCCTCCGTCTATGATTCCTGTACAGGTTCTCCGGTCTGCGTATCAACTGTGGTTTCTCCGGTTTGCGTTCCATCCGTGTTTTCTCCGGTCTGCGTGTCATCCGTGTTTTCTTCGGTCTGCGTGTCATCTGTCGTGTCATCCACAGGTTCTTCCGGCATCTGCTCCTCCTTGACGGTCAGCGATCTTGTCTGTGTCACCGTACGTCTGGATCTGGGCGCATCCGGATTTGCCACCGTATATGTAAGTGTATAGCTTCCTGCTTCACTGAAAGTATATGACTGATCCTTCTTGATTGTCTTTGTCTTTCCGGAAGGAGTCGTGATCGTGATCTTTGCCGTATCAGTGATGTTTTTTCTGCTTTGAAGCGATGCCTTTACCCCCTTCATCAGCTTACTCCATGACATCTGACTGCCTGCTTTTGCAACACTGATTTCTGTCCAGTCATCATTGGATGTAAGTACCGGTGATTCCCTGTCAACGACTGTGATTTTCTGTTTTACAGTTGTCGTTTTTCCACTGTTAGGATTGGTAACCGTATATTTTACGAGATAAACACCTGTTTTGGTAAATGTATATTCACTTCGCTTATATTCTGTATATTCCTTACGTCCGGGAGCTTTTATGTATACATGGATCTGATCTGTGAGATCTGTTCCGGCTGCATTCTTGGCCTTTAATCCGGCACGCATGTCACGCGTGCTGCCGTATTTCTTGGCAAGCGTTGTCCGGACACCGGTCAGTGTGGCAGCTTTCTTATCCACTACCTTATAAGTTACATCCAAAGTTGCCGTGCGTCCAAAGGAATCTATGACGGAATAGGTCACCGGATATGTACCAAGCTTATTTGTATTGACCTTTCCGCTCATCTTTACCCAGTCGGTGATATCAAATCCTCCGGAATCCTTGCAGGTCATATTTCCATCGCCAAACTTTGAACCAAGATCAAGGACCTTTGCGGATACCCTGATCACCGGTTTTGTGGATTTTGTTTTGTAGGGGTTATTTTTATCCGGATCGGTAGGATCCCATCCGCTGTATCCCTTTACCTTAATTGTCTTTGGTTTTCCCAGCGGATCATCCTTCGAAGAACCATTAAAAATAATAACCTTTGTTCCTACCGGACAATTGTCATAAATCCACTTGGCTGCTGCGACCGTTAATCTGCAGCACCCATGTGAGGCAGTCGTTCCCAGTTTGTTATACTGTGTATAGGACTGACTGTTTTTCGTCTGATGATAATACCACACAGAATGAAACAGAAAACCTCCTGTAATACGGGTACAATACTGACCATAAGACGGTCCGTCCAATGTCCACCAGCGATATTTTGCAGGCGTATAAAACGTTCCAACCGGTGTCGCATATCCGGTCGAACAGGTAAATGCCGTATAGGGCTTGTCATCTTTGGTGTAAACCGTCACAACATTGGTTCCTTTATTGATCTTTAGATAGTAATTTTCTGTTGCTGCATGAGCAGTCTGCACATTCCCGACAGAGCCGAAAAGAATGGATACCACCAGAAGCATCGCGATCATAAACGAGCTTCGCTTTTTGTAATTATTTTTTTTCATAAGTTTCCTCCATCTTCATATCAGAACCTTCACTTCGAAGATCAGTTCCGATCCTCTACCGGCGAGACACCGATACATCTATGCTACCCCCTTTTCAATTTTTCGTCAAGCATTATTCTTATGAAAAAACAATGAAAAAAAGCTGTTACGCCGGAAGATATCAACATGGGAAGTGGTTGTGTTGATATTCTTTTGTAACAGCCTTTTATTCATTTTAGGTCTACACCGGATAAGCTTTATTTTTCTCGTCTGCAACAGCCGGATCTACTTTAGTCTGCTGCGCCTGACGATATTTGAAGAACTCAGTTGCAACCTGAGGGAATAACGCATAGGTTAATACATCCTCATCCTGCTGCTTCCACTGCTTCATCTCTGCCTCGATCTTGTCTAACTCAGGCTCTAAGAGATCCGCGTAACGGCAGGTGATTGCATTCTTTTTGTCCTCACCAAGCACCTTGTCAACAACCTCAGGATTGAAGGGTTTTACCGTCTGTCCATACTTGCCGAGCAGCACATCCTTGGTCTCTTTTGTGGCAACCTTGTAACGCTCGCCCATCAGCACATTAAATACAGCCTGTGTTCCAACGATCTGGGAAGACGGTGTAACAAGCGGCGGCTCACCGAGATCTTTACGCACTCTGGGGATCTCCTCAAGCACTTCCATATACTTGTCCTCTGCATTCTGCTCTTTTAACTGGGATACCATGTTGGAAAGCATACCGCCTGGAACCTGATACAGCAGGGTCTGAATATCTACGCCCAGTACCTTCGGATTCAGAAGTCCGCTCTTAATTGCCTCCTCACGCATCGGACGGAAGTAATCTGCGATCTCCTTTAACAGCATCTGGTCAAATCCGGGATCATATTCTGTTCCCTTGAATGCATCTGCCATTACCTCTGTTGCAGGCTGGCTCGTTCCCAGCGCAAACGGAGACATTGCAGTATCGATGATATCACATCCTGCCTCTACGGCCTTCATGTAAGTCATGGAAGCAACACCTGAAGTATAATGTGTATGAAGCTCGATCGGAATATCAACCGTCTCCTTCAGAGCTTTCACCAGTTCCTCTGCCTTATAAGGAGTCAGCAAACCCGCCATATCCTTGATACACAGGGAGTTTGCCCCCATGTCCTCAACCTTCTTGGCCATTTCTGTCCAATACTCTAACGTATACGCATCACCTAATGTATAGCTTAATGCAACCTGTGCATGTCCGCCCTCTTTATTGGTAGCGGTAACTGCGGTCTGCAGGTTTCTCAGATCATTTAAGCAGTCAAAAATACGGATGATATCGATACCGTTTGCGATAGACTTCTGTACAAAATACTCTACCACATCATCAGCATATGGACGATATCCCAAAATATTCTGACCACGGAACAACATCTGTAATTTAGTGTTTTTGAAGCCTGCTCTTAACTTACGCAGACGCTCCCACGGATCTTCTTTCAAGAAGCGAAGGGATGCATCGAAAGTAGCGCCACCCCAGCACTCAACAGCATGATAGCCAACCTTATCCATCTTGTCGATGATAGGAAGCATCTGCTCGGTAGTCATTCTTGTAGCAATCAGAGACTGGTGCGCATCACGCAAAACGGTCTCTGTTATTTTTAACGGTTTCTTTTCTGACATCGTTTCGTTTTCCTCCTTCATTAATTAGATTCCGAAGATCGCCATAAATGTTCCGGCTGCAACTGCAGTACCGATGACTCCGGCAACGTTCGGTCCCATTGCATGCATCAGCAGGAAGTTGGTAGGATCTTCTTCTGCTCCGACCTTCTGGGATACACGTGCTGCCATAGGTACGGCAGACACACCGGCAGATCCGATGAGCGGATTGATCTTGCCCTTTGTAATCCAGCATAACAGTTTACCGATCAGGACACCGGATGCTGTACCAACTGCAAATGCGATCAGTCCAAGCGCAACGATCTTTAAGGTGCTGACATTTAAGAATGCCTCTGCACTTGTGGTTGCACCAACGGAAGTACCAAGTAAAATAACGACGATATACATCAGCGCATTGGATGCTGTCTCCTGAAGCTGGCGAACAACGCCTGACTCACGGAACAGGTTACCAAGCATTAACATACCTACTAACGGAGCTGTTGTAGGAAGTACCATACATACAACGATCGTAACCACGATGGGGAATAAGATCTTCTCCAGCTTGGTGACCGGTCTAAGATTCTCCATCTTGACCTGACGCTCTTTCTTTGTGGTCAGTGCCTTCATAATGGGCGGCTGTATAATGGGAACGAGCGCCATGTAAGAATATGCTGCCACCGCAATCGGACCCATAAGCCCCGTCTGTCCAAGCTTACCTGCAAGGAAGATCGATGTCGGGCCGTCTGCTCCACCAATGATGGAGATCGCAGCGGCTGCCTTGTCGTTGAATCCCATAAAAATAGCCATAAAGTAAGCCATGTAAATTCCAAACTGTGCTGCCGCACCTAAAAGGAAGCTGATCGGATTCGCAATCAGCGGTCCAAAGTCAGTCATTGCGCCGACGCCCATAAAGATCAGGGACGGCAGAATTGACCACTCGTCTAACTGGTAAAAATAATAGAGTAATCCACCTACGCCATTGCTTGCATCCTCCGGATGGATCATAATATCCGGATAAATGTTTACGAGCAGCATACCGAATGCGATCGGCAGTAGCAAAAGCGGCTCGTATTCCTTCTTGATCGCAAGATATAAGAAGAAGCAGGCAACTGCAATCATCAGATAGTTTCCTACAGTCAGATTGAAGAAGGCAGTCTGGTGAATGAGATTACCCAGTGTTTCTGTAACGTAACTCATACGAGACCTCCTATTCGACTAATTCATGGTTGCTAAAAC
>JALELN010000196.1 GCA_022771765.1 Lachnospiraceae bacterium
TAAGCTGGCGCAGGTGGGAATTCCGGTGATTCCGCATCGGGCCAGACAGTTGACACGTGACGACTACTTATATTATGATTACCTCATTGGCATGGACACGGCAAATATCCGCAACATGACGCGGATCGCCGGGGGCAGTGACCCGCAGGGGAAGATCTACAAGCTGCTTGCCTTTGCCGGAAAGGGAAATGACGTGGCAGATCCGTGGTACACGGGTGATTTTGATGCAACCTATCGGGATGTGTCGGAGGGCTGTGCGGCGTTTCTGGATTATCTGACCGAGAATCGACTGATCTACTAGACTGGATTTGTCCGGATACGTGTGACTGTCTGATTCGCAGAAAATATAAATGAGGAGCACATAAGAACATGAATCAAAAACTAACATTTTTTAGCAGGGCATTTCTGGCGGGTATCATGATCGGAATCGGTGATGTGATCAATGCGATGTGCGAAAACCGGGTCGTGGGAGCGCTGCTGTTCGGGCTTGGTTTGTTATGTATTTTACATAACGGATTTTATCTGTACACAGGAAAGATCGGAATTGTCTGGGTCGCACCGGATAAGAAAAAGGAGATCTTGAATCTGTTTGTGGGAATTATCTTAAATATTTTAGGTGTGATGCTCGTGGTGAAGCTGTACATGCTGGCAAATGGGGAATTTGCGGAAAAGATCACACAGACAGCGCAGACGCTTTCGTCACAGAGCGTGTTGAGCTGCTTTTTGGGCGCGATCTTCTGTGGTGTGCTCATGACGGTGGCAACGGTCTCTTACCGGAGAGAAAATATGGTTGCAGAGACGGTCATCACGTTGTTTTGTGTGATGGTGTTTATTCTGGCGGGCTTTAAGCACTGCATTGCCAATGCGTCCATGCTGCTGTTTTTGGATTGCAATTATGTGAATTATCTGGCGATGATCGCCGGTAATACGGTGGGTTCGCTGTGTTATGGTTATCTGTTTCAGCGTGCGAGGGAGAACGGATGACGGATCTGGTTGCCTACTATAATAAATTTAATGAGGAAAAACGGTTGCAGAGCCGTCACGGACAGGTGGAGTATCATACGACGATGCACTACATTCACCGATATCTGGAACTGTTGGAGCGAGAACGCGAGGCTGATGTGGAACTGGGTCAGGCGGCATCCGGGCATGTGGAAAACCGGCAGACGGAGCCATTGAAGATCATCGATATCGGTGCCGGCACCGGTCGCTACAGTGTGGCACTTGCAGCGGAAGGCTATGATGTGACAGCCGTGGAGCTGGTGAAATATAATCTCGGCATCTTAAACCAGAAGGGCGCAAACGTGAAGGCATATCAGGGCAACGCGTTGAAGCTGAAGCGTTTTGCGGACAACAGCTTTGATCTGGCATTACTGTTCGGGCCGATGTATCACCTGCATTCGGATGCAGATCAGATACAGGCGCTCTCGGAGGCAAAGCGCGTGACCAGACCGGGTGGCATTATCATGGTGGCATATGTCATGAACGATTACAGCGTGATCAAGTACGGTTTTATGGAAAATCATATTGCCGAGCGTGTACAAAACGGCGAATTGACAGAAGATTTTCAGATCCGTCATAATGAAAATGAATTGTACGATTATGTGCGCCTGGAACAGATCGACGCGCTGAACCGGGAAGCTGGTTTGAAGCGGGAGCTGATCATTGCGCCGGATGGACCGGCAGACTACATTCGCCCGGTGCTAAATGCTATGGACGAGGAGACCTTTGAACTCTTCTTACAATATCAGTTGAAAAACTGTGAGCGCCCGGAACTGCTGGGAGCCAGCTCGCATACAGTCGACATTCTGAGGAAGTGCTGAGGTAAAATAAAAGTTTAACGGTGTTGCAGTTGCCAAAATTATATTTACAATTCCAACAAATGGTGGTATAGTGACCGATGGACAGTACCCGTCCGTCGGGACTGTACCACTTTTTTGGAGGAATTACATAATGAAGAACACTGTTTTGACGCTTCGTAAGCAGAAGGAAAGCCAAGACAAGATCACGATGCTGACCTGTTACGACTATTCCATGGCAAAGCTGATGGACGAAGCGGGAATCAACGTACTGTTGATCGGAGATTCACTTGGACAGGTGATGCTCGGATATGAGGATACCCTGTCTGTCACTATGGACGAAATGATCCATCACACCGCGGCTGTGGCAAGAGGCGCGAAGAATGCCTTTATTCTTGCTGACATGCCGTTTATGTCTTATCAGGCATCTATTTATGATGCGGTTACCAATGCCGGAAGATTGATGAAAGAGGGCCGTGCCAACGGCGTAAAATTAGAGGGCGGAGCCACTGTCTGCGAGCAGATTCGTGCGATTGTGGATGCGTCTATTCCTGTGTGCGCTCATTTGGGACTGACACCACAGTCTGTCAATGCATTTGGTGGCTTCAAGGTGCAGGGAAAGACTGTGGAAGCGGCACAGAAGCTGATCGATGACGCAAAGCGCGTGGAGGAAGCCGGTGCATCGATGGTTGTTTTGGAATGTGTGCCCGCGCCGATTGCGGCAAAGGTTACCGAGTCTGTTTCCATCCCGACAATCGGTATTGGCGCAGGAGCAGGCTGTGACGGACAGGTTTTGGTATATCAGGATATGCT
>JALELN010000159.1 GCA_022771765.1 Lachnospiraceae bacterium
ATACCGGTTGCCTTCGTATGCCCTTTCGGCACGCACTCTACAACCGAGGAATTGTGAATGAGATATGTATAATGCTCCTCCAGCGCCGCAAAGCAGCCCTCCCGGTCTGCGTCATTGGTGGCGCAGGAGAGCTTGTTGATCTCCCACTCCCCATAATGATCTGCAATGCTTGCCAGATGTACGCCCAGCTCACGCTTTAATTTCTGTCCATAGATGTCATTTCCGAAATCAGCATCATCCATGTAGATGTATTCCGGGCCTTCCAGAATCGGACGAAAACCGTAGCTTCGCACGGTCTCCACTGTATGCACCGCCAGCTCCCGGTCAATGAGTTTTTCGTAAATCCGTTTCCCGTCCAACTCCACATGGGTTCCACAGCCGGCCACCAGACCGTCAAAGCCGACGGCAAACAAATCGGGATGCCGGATGTAGGCGCGCGAACGTCCGCTGCAAATGAATGCGTAATGCCCGTTTTTCCGCAGCGTGCGGATCGCTGTCACGGTACTCTCCGGAATCTGATTATGAAAATCCCACAACGTACCGTCAATGTCAAAAAATACTGCTTTTTTCATTTTCTTATGCTCTGATCTCTAATAATTTTGCTTTCAATTCGTTTTCCATGCTTTGCAACTCACTCTCTGCCGCCGCGCGCTTTGCGCGACCTTCATTCTGGATTTTCATCACCTCATCCAGCGTTGAAATCAGAGACTCGTTTGTGTGCTTCAATGTCTCGATATCTACAATCCCCCGCTCGGATTCCTTTGCCGCCTCAACCGTTGCCACTTTCAGGCGATCTGCATTTTTCTTTAACAGCTCGTTTGTCATATCGCTGACAGCGCGCTGTGCCTCTGCCGCCTGCGTGCTGTGCTCCACGCCCAGCGCGATAACCATCTGGCTCTTCCACAGCGGAATCGTGTTCACGATCGTGGACTGGATCTTCTCTGCCATCACCGTATCACTGCCCTGTACGAGCCGGATCTGCGGTGCGGTCTGCAGCGCGATGGTTCTTGTCAGCTCCAGATCATGCAGTTTTTTCTCAAACCGGTCAATCAGTCCCTCATAGTCCTTTGCGGCCTGTGCGTCCTCCGGCAGTCCGCTGGCAAGCGCCTTGTTGCGAAGCTCAGTCAGCTCATTCTCCCGGGCATCCTGAAGCTTTTTCTTTCCCGCCAGGATATACATGGATAGCTCTTTAAAATAAGTCAGGTTCATATCATACATCCGGTCCAGCATCTGTGCATCCTTGATGAGCTGGATCTGATGTGCCTCCAGGGCGGTCGTAATCTTGCTGACACTCACTTCCGTCTTGTCATATTTTGCCTTCAGGGCGGTCAGCTTGTTGGCGCGCTTTTTAAAGAAAGCGCCAAGACCCTTTTCCTCTTCCTCCACATCAAAACTTTTCAGCTCTGTCACGAGATCCGTGATCATATCCCCAATCTCGCCCATGTCCTTTGTCTTGACATTTTCCAATGCCTTATCGGAAAAATCAGCCATCTTCTTCTGCGTGCCTGCGCCATACTGCAGAATCGCGTTGGAATTGCGCAGATCAATCTTTTCCACAAATTCATTCACCATGCGTTTTTCCTCTTCGGAAAGCATGGAATCGTCCATTTCGTTTTTCGGTGCCGGAATCACATCCGCAGGAGACGGTGCCGCTGCCGGCACTTCTTTTTCCCGGGGCGTATCAAAGGCGCCGAAATCCAGCGCCGGTGCCTCGGCTGTCAATGTATCAAAATCTGTCATTCTTCGTTCCTCCATATTGTATACTGTTCAGCTGCAGGCACAACTAGTAAATTGCCTTGGCTCTGAACGGTTATATTATATCAAATATTTCCAAAAGCTCAAATAGCAGGATCATTTTTCATTCAAAATCTTTATTTTTTGTCAGCCCCTCCTGCTGAAGCATCACTTTCATCGTAGAAATATCAGAAGAGATATCCCACGCCGTATCCTCAAAGAGACTGTCAAACAGGTTTTCAAATGCCTCATTGATAGTGTCCAGTGTGTCCTCGATTTCTTTCTTTGTATTCGCCACGTTCGCTCCGTACTCCGGCTGCCCGTCCAGATCACGGTAAGCATCGATGAGCTTTGTCGTCGTCGGCAGATAGTAGGTCATAAATTTGTGCAGCTCGTCCGCACTCTCCGGCTGCTTTTTTACCTGCTCGAAAATACGACGCATGATATCCTCCAGTTTCGCGAGCTTCTCACTCATAACTGCACCCGGAATCGCATCGTTGCACTCGTGGATATGGTTGATATATGCCTCTCCCTCAGTGAGTATTTTCTGAATTTCATCCGAACAGCCCGGCTTTTCCTGCTCCCATCTGGCAGCTTCCGCCTCACGTATCCTGCGGGCTTCCTCCGCCTCCTCATACTGGCGATAGGTCTCATTATCCACGATCAGAGTCGTCTGCCCCGCATCCATATGACCTTCCAGAAAATATCCCTTTTGCAGCATATTCTGTAAGTCTTTCTGCACATACGCTTTTCGATGTCCGGTAGCACGCGCCAGATCCTCGATGGCACAGTAGCCGCGGTTTCCGATCACGCGCACATAGTCCCGGAACCGGTGATTTCGTCCGTTCAGATTTGCACCTTTGCTGATCAGACCAATAAAGGGCAGCATCGCAATGCCCAGTCCCACCGGCACTCCGATTGTCAGTCCGGTAAATGCCGCCGTGATCGCCGTTGCCAGTGTCGCGATACCAAACATGCTCGTTCCTACAATACCGACCGCCAGACATGCCGGTCCCGCCGCCTG
>JALELN010000167.1 GCA_022771765.1 Lachnospiraceae bacterium
GAAATCCGCGCCAAAGCTGTAGTAGGTCACGCGCATCAGCGCAAAGGCTCCCGCCTTTACCACCGCTACCGCATGCAGTAATGCAGTCACCGGCGTCGGTGCCACACCTGCCTTCGGAAGCCATCCCCCAAAGGGCCACATCGCCGTTTTTACCGAAAATCCCAAAAACGTCAAAACATAGACGATCAAGAGCATCCCCTGCCTGCTTTGAATGTCCGGGGTCAGAAATACGCCGCCCGGCGTGAAATCTCCCGTCACACCATAATAGAGGATAAACACCATGCCGATAAATGCAAACGCCGCTCCGCCAAGTGAATATAGCAGATAGGTCCGGCTTGCCGCGATTGCCTCGCGGGTCAGCGTATGCATGATCAGCGGCAGGGTAACGATCGTCAGCATCTCATAAAAACAATACATGGTAAGGATATTGCCCGAAAAAGCGATTCCAAGGGTGACGCCATACGTCATCACGTAAAACATGAAAAAATTCTGACGATTTTCCAGCTCCTTCATATACTCAAATGCATAAAGTGTCGTCAAGGGCCACAAAAACGATACGAGAGCGGCAAACACACTCGCCAGCCCGTCGATCCGAAAACCCACCTCCAGATTATTGGCAAACCGGAACAAACGGTACATCTGCCCATCAGAATGACCGATCGAATAAAACACGAGTACTGCGGTGATGAGCACAACAAGCTCTGTGTAGACCATCCAATACCGTTCCTTTTTCCATTTCACCAGGGAGACCGGCAAAGCGAAAATGATTGGCAGAAAAATCGCTGCCACAAACATTGCTCCATTCATAGCCTTTCTCCTTTCTATAACCACAGGCATGCCAGCTTCTGACATACCGAAAGTAATCCGTTCGGAAATACACCAAGCAATACTGCCAGTGTTGCCAGCACGATGAGCGGCAGGAGCATGAGAAGCGGCGGTTCTTTCTTCTCCAGATCCGAACATCTGTCATCCTCACCCGGGAAAAATCCTCGCATAGTGATCGGTAACAGATACCCCGCCGTCAGCAGCGCACTGATCAGCAACACGACCGGTCCAAACCAACTAAAAAATCCTACATTCGCGTCCAGCGCACCGACCGCCAGCTGCCATTTACTCACAAATCCACTGGTAGGCGGAATACCGACAAGCGCCAGCGCAAAACAGGTATAGCACCAGAGCATCACCGGCATTTTACGCCCGATTCCGACGAGCTCATCCACCCGTTTCCGTCCGCACACCACCAGAAACACACCGGCGCAGAGGAACAGCCCGCACTTGATGATGGCATGAAAGCACACATGAAGCAGCGATCCTGTAAATGCCTGTTCCTGTAGCAGTGATAATCCAAATAAAATATAAGATACCTGACTCACCGTGGAGTAGGCAAACCGTTTTTTCACCACCGGCTCACGGAATGCTAACATGGATCCCATGAATACCGTGAGCAGCGTCAGACTCATCCACGCCGTCTGCACCCATGTCCCCCGCAGAAAATCCGCACCCACAATATTGTAGACAACGCGAATCGTTGCCAGCACACCTGACTTCACAATAATTGCGGACAGAGCCGCTGATGCCGGAGACGGAGCCACCGGATGCGCAGTCGGCAGCCAGCCGTGCAGAGGAAACATGCCTGCCTTTGTGCCAAAACCAATCAGCATGAGAAATACAACAATAAGCAGTGTACTTTCATGTCCCGAGAGGGCAGTCATATCCAGTCTGCCCGCACTGCCGAAATTCAGATTGACACAATAGCGGTTTAGGTAAAATATGCCGAACAGTCCAAGATATGCCCCGCACAGCGAATAAAACAAATATTTTAATGTCGCCATAATAGCCTCACGCGAGCGGTTGTGCACAACCAGCAGCATGGAAACCAGCGTCATCAGCTCATAGCAGGCATACATCGTCACCAGATTCGCCGAGCAGTCCAGTGCGAGCAGTACCACATAAAGAAGAAGATAGGCGAAGAAAAAGCGCCCTGCTCCCCCCTCATGCTTCATATATGCAATTGCATAAATCCCAACCAGTACCCAGATGAGCGTGGTGATACACATAAAAAACACACTGAGCTCATCTGCCGCGAAGGTAATCGTCAGTCCCTCGCCCAGCGTCAGCAGCCGGACCGGTGACATTCCTGCCATTCCCACCATTTTCGTTTTCCTCCTAGCCAAACATTTCAAGTCCCCGTAAGCACAGCTCCACAATGGGCTGTGACATGAGACCAAGAACCAGATTGAGCAGCATAAAGCAGACAAATACAGCGATCTTTTCCGGATGTCTGCGCATCCGTATCCGCTGATAGCCGCTCTCATCTGCAGCCGCAGCTCCTTTTCGCGGCGTGTAAATAATCAGCACCGCTCGCATAAAATAGATCACATTCAGAATCGTACTGAGTGCCAGTGCGATCAGCGTAGGCAGCATTTTTCCTGTCTGGTTGACTGCCGCCTGCGCAAACAGGATTTTTGAGATAAATCCGGAAAACAGCGGAAATCCAATCATAGACAGCGCGCCCACCGTGAATGCCATTCCGGCCAGGGGATTGCGGTAGCCTGCTCCGGTCAGCTTCGTCAGCTCCCTGTGATCTCCCGAACACTCGGACAGTCCCGAGGCGGACACAAACAGCAGGGACTTTGTGGCTGCATGTGACAAAATATGGTAGATACTCGCCAGCACACCAAGGTTTGTCCCCAGACCAAAACCCATATAAATATAGCCAATCTGCGCAACCGATGAAAATGCGATCATCCGTCTGATATCAAATTCCCTCGCTGCACTGATTGATCCGAACATCATTCCTGCAATGCCGAATACAAAAAAGATATTGATAATTTTGCTGTTACAGATAATATCAAAACCGATCACACGGTAAAAAATCTTGATCAGCAGGAAAATATATCCCTTTGAAACAAGTGAAGACAGAATGGCAGCAGAGGACACCGTCGAATATCCGTAAGCATCCGGCAGCCACGAGTGGAAGGGAAACAGCGCACTTTTGATCGCCAGTCCCACACACATGAGTCCGACCGCCACCATCAGCGGCGCGTGATAAGTGCCTGCCGCCGCGATCGCCGCCACCTCTTCCTTGATGTTACTCATCAGAAGATGTCCCGTCAATCCGTAGAGGAAGCAGATCCCAAGCAGCAGCAGACCCGATCCCAGCAGACTCATGATCATATAGCGCGTGGCCGCCTCCAGCGTATGACCGCTCTGCTTGATCATAATCATTCCACAGGCAGAGATCGTGTTGATCTCCACAAATACATACGCCGTAAACAGGTCATTTGTGTAAATGAGCGCAATGAGCGAGCTGAGCAGCAGATTGACCATCACGTAATACAGATTTTCCTTACTTTCATCGATCTCCACCAAACGTTCAGAAGCACCACCCACTATAGACAAAAGCATCACAATGCTGAAAAACAGTGCCATGAATGCTTCCAGCGGACCCACACGAATCTCGTTTCCCCATGGTGCCGGAAAATGTCCCATCGTATACACATAAGAACTTCCGCTGACGCAGACCTCCAAAAGCACAAGCAGTGACATCAGACCGACTGCCGTGATGACGCACAGGTTTAAAACCCGAGCCTTTTTTGCCGGCAAAATCATCGAACACGGACCGGAAAACAACGTTAAAATAATGCAAAAAAGAGGAAAATTGTGCACAAAAGCAAGATTCATCTAAAAGCCCCCCTTTTTCACTTCCATTGTAATCTGATCGATATCAAGGGTATGATATCTGCGGTAAAGACGGATCGTCAGCGACAGCATGAGGGCAGTGACAGACACAGACACTACGATACCGGTCAGCACCAAACCGCTCGGAATCGGATTAATGTACGCGCTCACACTCTGCACACCATCTACCACGATCGCCGCCTTGTGACCTTTAATATAGCCTTTCAATGCCAGAAACAGATAGACAGACGAATCCATGATATTAAAGCCGATTATTTTTTTAATCAGATTTTTCTGTAATAATAAATTGGAAAAGCCCAGCGCAAATAAAATCATTGCAACGGCTTCCTGATAATTCGCAAACAAATTCCCAAAATCCATCATTTTAGTAGCCTCCCTTCCGGAACATGACATAGAAGGTATACATCGTTCCCGCCACCACAAATCCGACGCAAATGTCAAGAATAAGAATGAGACCACTGCTCAAAATCGCGCCGGGCGTTCCCAGCGGAATCACACTCTCGATGTGATTGGCTCCCGTAAAAAAGGAATAGGTTTTTGCCAGTGAATAACATGCCAGTGCCCCGAAGCACATACACTTATAGGTTTTTCCGGTAAAAAACTGTTCCGTCTTCGCGAAACCGAAGGCATTCAGATAAAGAATCAGTCCCGCGCCGCAGATGGCGCCGCCGGAAAAGCCTCCGCCGGGGCCCAGATGCCCGCCGAGTATCACATACATTCCGAAAATCTCGATAAACGGCACCAGCACACGTGCCACGGTCTGCAAAATCACATCATTTTTCGGCTCGTAAATACGGTCATTATGATCCGCGGTCTCCTGATATTTTTTCTTGTCCCTGCGCAGCAGAATCAGGACGGTACAGGTCGCAAGAAACAGCACATGCGATTCTCCCAGTGTGTCAAAAGCCCGGTAATCCAAAATCATTCCGGTGACGATATTGACTGCCCCCGTCTCCTGCAAGCCCTGTTCGATATAGCGCGCCGACACTTCATTATTGACCGGATTTTCCTCATGCCCATACTTGGGCAGGTAGGAAACACCCACCAGCAGAATAAAAACGAGACACAGACAGAAAATCACGGAAAAAATATTATAGATTTTCCGGAACAGACGAATCTGCGCATTGTGCTCCAGATCATATGCCTTTTCCACAATACGCTCATGCTGCAGTTCATGCTCGTGAATCAGCTTTTCAGACTCATGAAATTCCTTCTGCGGCTTCATCTCCACCGTATCCAGAAACGGATCCTTCGTGCCCGCAAGCCACTGTTTGAATTTATAAGAACGCGTTTTTTCATAGACGTCCTTCGGTACACGCTTACTCATGGCGCTCCTCCTGTATCTGTTCCGTATCTCCGCCGTTACCGTCCAGCAGGCGGTCCTCATCCTTCTCTTTTACGATCGCATGAATCTTTTTTAACGTGATAATAAATAAAATTGATGTCACTCCCGCGCCTACCGCGGCCTCTGTGATCGCCAGATCCGGAGACTCCAGAAGAATCCAGATCACCGACATGATCAGTGAAAAGGACATGTACACAATGATGGAATTCAACAGATTTTTCGACAAGCTGACCGCCACTGCGCAGACCAGCAAAAAAATAAGCAAAAGATCAAAGAACAGCTCCATTGCGCGCCTCCTTTTCTTCCTCCGTTTTATCCTCTCTGTCCCGTTCAGAAAGCACCGTCATTTCCCCGTTTGCATCTGCTGCAAGCTGCTTGTAATGCTTCTGCGGTTCCTCATCCGTCGCCACCTCCAGTCTGGCGATCAGATGTGAGGATACCGGTGAAGAAAACCACAGAAAAATAATGACCAGCAACAATTTCAACGATGTAAAGCTAAATCCCTTCATCACGATCAGACCCAGCAGACAACAGCCGATACCCAGTGTATCCCCCATCGCTGCCGCATGCATGCGGTTCAGGACATATTTGAACCGAAACACACCGATCATCTGGATCAGGAAAATGACAAGCCCGATCAAAAGCAAAAGGCCTCCTGCCAGAAACTGAATCCACTCAATAACCGCCATCTTCCGTCTCCTCCTCTTCCTCTTTTCCTTCCTTTCGTTGACGATATACTCCCATATATACTTTGCAGAGCACGATCACGGCAAGAAAACTGGTCATCGCATAGATCAGACAGATATCGACCAGATATCCCTCCTGCTTCATGACAGCCAGAATCGCGATGATCGCTAACGTCTGCGTCCCCATCATATTGATTGCCACAATGCGGTCTGCCACCCGCGGCCCGATGATCGCGCGGACGAGACTGAGCATCAGAAATACTGCCAGAATGACCAGTACCGCTACAAATAATATCTCATAAGCCTGCGCTAACGCAAGAATCCCGTTTCCCATATTCTACTCCTCCAGCTCATGCAGCATGCGCTCCGTCTTTGCGTCTGAAAGCCCCTGTGCCATACTGTCATCCAGACAATGCACTACATAGGTATCGCCCTCCAGTGATACCGTAATGGTTCCGGGCGTAAGTGTAATAGCATTCGCGTAGAATGCCCGCCCTGCCTGAGTCTCCATGTCTGTCTGAAACTGCACAAGGGCCGGATCAATTTCCTCCTCCTCAGACAAAATCAGATGACACACATTCAAGTTTGCCGCGAGAATCTCCCTGACAAGCACAAACACATAGCGCAAAAGCCCCGGAATCTTTCGATAAAAATGTAATTCTTTTTTGATGCTGTAACCCATAAATTTACAGGCAAAAGCAAATACTGCCGCCGAGATTGCCAGCCCGAACAGCAGTATTTCCAGATTCAGTTTTTCGTTAAAGATGATCCAGATGATCAGAAAAACCAGATACATATGCACGTTCTCCTTTTCATGCTCTTATTTCACGGCCCAGCGGAGCTTCGTAGATCTCGCCCGCCCGTTCGCGCGACACTCCTCCGGGGTCGGTCGGATCACGTCCTGTGAGATGTTGGAAAAAACACCAGCTTTATAGTAACGTTTGAAGGCTTTCTTCACCAGCCGGTCCTCGCCGGAATGAAACGTAAGGATCGCCACGCGGCCGCCCGGTGCCATCACGTCCGGCAGTGCCTCCAAAAATGCCTCCAGCACCTCGAACTCACTGTTCACATCGATACGAAGTGCCTGAAATACACGCTGATTCGTCTTTTTGACCAGATCCCTTTTCTCCTTTGTATCCGGCAAAAAAGCCAGCGCTGCCTCCACAGCCTCAGCCAGCGCGCTTGTGGTATCCATCGGCATTCCCCTTCTCATCCGCCGGTATACCTCTGCCGCGATCTGTGCCGCATAGGGCTCATCCGAATTTTCCACGAGCATACCTTCAAATTCATCCGCAATCAGCTCCCGCAGACGCTGTGCCGCGGACGTGCCATGCTCAGGATCCAGCCGCAGATCCAGAGGTCCATCCAGCTTATAGGAAAAGCCGCGGGCAGGATTGTCGATCTGCATGGATGATACACCAAGGTCTGCCAGCAAAAAATCAAATGGTCCATGGGCATTTCCAACCTCTGCCAGATTGGCAAAATTCGTCTGAATGACCGTCAGAATCTCTTCTCCATAGCCTGCCTGACGCAGCCGCTCTGTTGTTTTTTTAATCTCAATCGGATCCACGTCCAGGGCATAAAGATGTCCTGCTCCCTGCAGCCGCTCCAGCATTTTCCTGCTGTGCCCGCCATACCCGAGCGTTGCGTCAAGCCCCCGTTCTCCTGGTCTGATCTGTAGGATCTCCAAAATCTCCTTCACCATGATGGGAATATGCATTCCCGCCGGTGTGCTGCCCTTGCTGATGACCTTAGCCACCGTATCCGCGTATTTTAACGGATCATGCTCTTTATATTTTTCTTCAAACCGTCTGGGATGTGTGCCGGAATAGCGCACACGCCGCTTATGCTCCTGTTCCATCGTTACCTGCCTGTCAATCATTTTTAAAAGTGTTTATTAGTATACCCTATTTTTGGCGTAAAGTCCAGTTTCGTTACTTTTCCCGCCTACCCCGGCACATCACTGTCTCACCCGCACAAAGGATTTGTAAAAATCGCTCTAATATGGTATTCTACGTCTGAAAACTACAGTCTACAGTCAACAAGGAGATTATGATGAATTATTACATTTACGCAGACGTGTCGATTGATATCGATATGGAATTTGCAAGGGAAAATGACATCCGTTTTGTGCCAATGGAATATATGCTCGGCGATGATGCCTTCAACTGCACTGAGCCGGAGACTGACGAAACGATGCATGTTTACTACGAAAAGCTGCGCCACAAAGTACCTACAAAAACGAGTCAGATCACGCCGAACAGCTACGTCGAAATCTTTGAGCCCGCGGTCCGGGAGGGTATTCCGATCCTCTATCTCGCGCTCTCAAGCGGTCTGTCCGACACCTACTCCTCTGCACGCATGGCTGTACAGCTTCTGCAGGAGGAATACGACAATGATTCTATCAATATTGAGATTGTCGATTCCTACGGCGCCACCGGCGGTATGGGACTTTTGGCAGAGGCAGCGGTCGCCAACCGTAAAAACGGGATGTCCATCAGCGAAAATGCTGACTGGCTGCGCGCTCATTCACGCAATATTCTGTACTGGTTCAAGGTCGAGGACCTCATGTATCTCATGCGCGGTGGCCGAGTGAGCGCGACGACAGCGATCGTCGGCACGGCCCTCAACATCAAACCCATCCTCACCGTCAACCACGAGGGAAAACTAGACACAATTGATAAAAAACGCGGAAACAAACAGGCTGTTAAAAATCTGATCGAGCGTTTTAACGCAAGCTACGATCCCTCCCTCGGAACTACTGCTTACATCTGCTGCTCCGATTGCATTCCCGAGGCGGAAAAACTGCGCGACATGCTGCTGGATGCGCACCCGGAGTTAACCATCCGCATCACGATGCTCAGTCCCATCATCGGTGCCCACACAGGTCCCGATATGATCGCACTCATTCACTGGGGAAATGGAAGATAACTTTCCAGCAAATACAAATTCAATTTTCTTGACCGTGAGCTACCGACAGTGATAAAATTTCTTACGATGTGTACAATAAAAAGGGAAGAAAAAAGGAATCATTAAAACAGGGAATCAGCTATGCCGGAAACCATTATCGATTATGTAAAAACAGAACTGCGTACCTTCGAAGAACACCCTTTTCATGAGGTGGATTCACTTGTACTGTCACAGTTTTCCTATATTCATCTGGGGAATCTGATCGCTCCGCTCTCCGGGGGCGCCGTAAAGAAACCGCTCACGCTCCAGCAGCTGTACCGCGCTGAATGCTTTCCGCATTACTTTGCCAATCAGCCGGATGCCCTGCGCAACCGCAAGCTTTTAGCCGCCTGCGCCGCCAGTCCCCGCTTCCGTGATATCGGTATCGCGTACTATGAACAGGACTTTGATGAGGCGCGGGAAAAACAGTTCTGCGCCATGACCTTCTTTTTAGGTGCGGATACTTCCTATCTCGCCTTCCGCGGTACGGACTCCACACTTGTGGGCTGGAAAGAAGATTTTAATATGGCATTTCTGACACCGGTTCCTTCCCAGGAGGCGGCATTACATTACACGCTGGCTGTAGCGAAGCTTGTCCGCGGCAGACTCATGCTGGGCGGACATTCCAAGGGCGGCAATCTTGCCGTCTATACCGCGATGATGTGTCCCCCGCGCCTGCAGATCCGGATCTGTGCGATCTACTCCCACGATGGTCCGGGCTTCCGGGATAACGTTTTTTCCAGCGATGGCTATTTACGTATCTGTGACCGCATTCACAAAACACTTCCGCAGTCCTCACTCGTGGGCATGCTCTTAGAGCATCAGGAGAACTATACGATTGTGGAGAGCACCGGTGTCGGCATCCTGCAGCACAATCCCTATTCGTGGATTGTCCGGGGCGGCGCCTTTGTCCGGCTGGAAACACTGACATCCGGTGCCGACTACCTGAACCGGACATTGTCCGAATGGCTCTGCGGACTTGACAATGAGCAGCGGGAACAGTTTGTGGATGCCCTCTACTCTGTCATATCCGCCACGGATCTCACCTCATTTATCGAGCTACGCGACAACTGGCAGACAGAACTTGCTACCCTTGTTGAAAATATGAAAACAATGGATGATGCGACACGGCACATCCTTCATGAAACACTCCGTTCCCTTATGCACATGGCAGTCAAAAATCTGCCGGCGCAGGTTCAAAAGGAACAGAAAAATCATAAAAAAACACGCAAACGAAGCAATCGAAAGAGAGGTATTCTTGATGGACAAACGCAAAATTGACGAATGGAAACAAAAGCTTCCCGAATTTCAGGAAAAGACAGACGCATTTTTTTCCGGCGAGCTGGACAAGGGCAGCTATAAGGGTTACTCCGGATATTTTGGCAGCTACGCGCAAAAAGGCGGTCAGGCCAGCATGCTGCGTCTGCGCACACCTGCCGGACGCATTCCCGGGGACAAGCTGGCTGTGATTGCCGGCATGCTGCGCGCACACGATGTACCCCGCCTGCACTTTACCACCTGCCAGACGATTCAGCTGCACGATCTGAAAACAGACGCACTCTACCCGCTGATGGAGGAAGCGTTAGACAATGGAATCATCATCATGGGCGGCGGCGGCGATTTTCCCCGCAATACGATGTGCGCACCGCTCTCCGGCGTGGAACAGGGTGAATATTTTGATGTGCTCCCCTACGCCGAAGCTGCCGCAGACTATGCACTGACACTCATTGATGCAGAAAAAATGCCCCGCAAATTAAAGGTGGCATTCTCCAATTCTCCTGCAAATGCCCCCCACGCGACCTACCGTGATCTGGGATTTGTCGCAAATGAAGACGGCACCTTTGACGTATACAGCGCCGGAGGACTTGGCGGTTTTCCGAAGCTGGGTGTTAAGGTGGCTGAGCATATCGAGCCGAGCCAGATTCTCTATTACATCAAAGCTATGTGGCTCACCTTCCGTTCCTACGGCAACTATGAAAATCGTGCCAAGGCGCGCACCCGTTACATGCAGGATACACTTGGCGGAGCAGAGAATTATGCAAATGCATATAATGAGAAGCTGCGTGAAGTCTATGACAGTGGCGAAGATCTGACACTTCCGGAGGATCTCCTGTCAGAAGGTATCTCAAAAACCGGAGACGGCAGCACCGCCACCGATCCCCGTGTGATCCCGCAAAAACAGGACGGCTTATATACAGTCGCATACCATCCCATCGGCGGTCAGCCGGACAAAGAGGTATTTCTCGCGCTGTGTGATCTGATTCAGGAGATTCCGGACGCAGAGCTTCGCCTCTCCCCGGATGAAACCGCATACATCGTAAATCTGACCGGAACGGAGGCTGTTCGTGTACTGTCAGTAACAGACGAAGATGCCGCGCACTCTCCCTTCGAGGCAAGTGTCAGCTGTATCGGCGCATCCACCTGCCAGGTGGGCGTGCGCGACTCCCAGGCACTGCTTCGCGCCAGCGTGGAAGCCGTACGCGCCGCGAAGCTTCCAGCAAATGCATTACCGAAAATCCACATCTCCGGCTGTCCTTCCTCCTGCGGTACGCACCAGACCAGCCCCATCGGTTTCCGCGGCGGCATGAAAAAAGTAGACGGCAAACCCGAATCAGCTTTCGTGTTAAATGTGGACGGTTGTGAGCTGCAAGGCAAAGAAAGCCTCGGCAGAGAGCTGGGAGCGATTCTGGATGCCGACATTCCGAAGTTCCTTGTAGAAGTTGGTCAGACCGTTGCCGCTTCCGGTACAGACTTTGAGACATGGTATTCGAAAAACGCTGACGCCTTTACAGTTATCGCACAGACCTATATTGACTGATCATTTTCAGAAATCATTGCTCAGTTATCAGATAACTGCCAAAAATCCCTGCACGCTCCAGCCAGCGTGCAGGGATTTTCCTTCATTTTCCATGAAATTTAATTCTTTAATACATCCGCTCCTGTCCCCAGAAAAACAATGCCACAGTTCCCGGCCCGGTATGACTGCCGATGGTCGTTCCCACATCGTAGATCTCCACTTTCCCATCCAGACGCGGGAATCGTTCCTCCACGAGATCTGCCACCGCTCTTGCATCCTCAAAACAATTCGAATGGGAGAGATAGCATTTCCCGTCATATGCCTCATGCGCTCTGGCACAGCTTACCATCTGATCCACGATCGCCCGGATCACACGCTTCTTCGTGCGGATCTTGTAACGCGGCACAAGATGTCCGGCATGATCCATATCCATAAGCGGACAGATATCCAGCGCATTTCCGATGCTTCCGGCAGCCCGTGATATACGTCCACCGCGCACATAATAAGTCAGATCCGTCGAGAAAAACCAGTGATTGAGCTTTTTGCGATTCGCCATCGCCCACTCGTACAATTCTCCCAGAGAATAGCCTTCATCTCTCAAATCTGCCAGCTGATCCATCAAAAGCCCATAGCCGGAGGAAGCACCCAGAGAATCCACAATAAAAATCTGCCGCTCCGGATAACGTTCCATCAAACGCTTCCTCGCCTCCAATGCAGATTGCATGACATCTGAGAGACCGGAAGAAAGACACACATGTAAAATATCTTTCCCTTTATAGAGTATTTTCTCAAAATATGTCTCAAACTCATCCACACTCACCGATGCAGTCTTTGTCCGCGCACCATCCGCCATTGCCTGATAGAAAGTGGGAAAATCAATGGTTTTTCCGAGATCATCCAGATAGCGCACACCACCCAGCTCATAGTGAAAACCAACATATGAAATTTCCCGCCGTAAAAAATGTTCTTCTGTCAGGTCTGCCGTCGAGCAACAGCTGAGCACATAATCACTCATCTGTTTGTCCCCTCCTCCCTTTTAATTATCAGACTTTCGACCTCATTATAGCGAAATTTTTTGCAAATTGCAATTTGTTATTGACATTTTGTTCTACAAATTATAAAATTCATTTATCACTACATTCGTCGTGATAGACATTCATAGACAAGGAGGCACTTTATGAACACGATGAAACGCTTACCCGACGGAGAACTGTCCATCATGCAGATCATCTGGAAGGAGGAGCCACCGGTAGCAAGAAGCACCATCGAGCAGGCGCTGGGAGACAAAAAACAACTCGCGCCCAGTACGATCATCACCTTTCTGACCAGACTCTGTGAGAAGGGCTTTCTGTCGCTCACACGAAAGGGCCGCACCAACTACTACACGCCGCTCATCTCCGAGCGGGAGTATCTGGCGCAGGAGAGCAGAAACATCTTAGACCGTCTCTACGGGGGATCGCTGGCGAGCTTTGCCACTGCCCTGTGCGACAGCGGCGTGAGCAGGGAAGATATCGAGGAACTGAAAGACATGCTGGAAAGGGGGAGCCTATGACGATCCACATTCCCGAAATAGACCATACACAGCTGTTTCTGCACATCTACGCAGCAACACTCTTTGCCTTAATGCTGGGCTGGAGCTACAAACGCGCCTGGGGCTTTGAACACGGCAATGATTTTTCTTCACAAGACCGTCTGTATGGTGCTGATACACGTGACATGAACACCGCGGTCTGGGTAAGTCCCCTTTGTCTACCGATCATATTCCTTCTGGATCCGGTCCTTCTATTGATCAGCGCGCCGAACGCACGCGGTCTTTCCCTGTTTTTTGAAGAGACCGTAAATTTCACACTGACAACCACGATCCTCTATGCCCTGCTTTTGGCTCTGATGCCCCTGCTGCGCCGTCATTTCAGTGCCCGCGCATGTGCGACCGCCTGGCTGCTGCCAAGTATGCTATGCGGTATTATGGCCGTTTTCTCCCCGATCAGCTATTACAGTGAACCATCACTTTTCACGCTGGATGTACCGGAGGTGCTGACCGCAGCCCTGCTCCTCCTGTGGGCGATCGGATTTATCGCTATTTTCGGCAGATTTTTGTATAGGCATCTGCGGCTGCGCCGCCAGCTCTCACGCACTGCCACACCCGAATGCTCGGAAGATGTACTCACCATCTGGAAAGAAGAGCAGGAAGCACTTCACCTGAAAACACCGATCCTTCTCATGCGCTGTG
The DNA here is from genome assembly GCA_022771765.1 of Lachnospiraceae bacterium. GTDB lineage: Bacteria > Bacillota > Clostridia > Lachnospirales > Lachnospiraceae > W0P33-017. The sequence continues at coordinate 13,710 of JALELN010000167.1, forward strand.
CCGATATCCGCTCACCGTTTTCCATCGGGCATACAAAAAAGACACGCATGTGTGTATTACCCATGCGTGCCTATACCGCACATGAACTGCGGCTGATCTTTCGCCATGAGCTGCATCATCTCCGCCGTCGTGATACGGACTCCAAGCTGTTTTTTGCCTTCATCGCCGCCTTCTGCTGGTACAATCCGCTGGTCTGGATCGCATTCCGTCAGGCTGCCGATGATCTGGAGCTCTCCTGTGATGAAGTGGTCCTTGCAGACGCAGATGAAACAGAACGGAACTGTTATGCAAACCTGATTCTGAACACCGCCGCAGAAGCAAAAGGTTTTACGACCTGTCTGTCAGCCCGCGCATCCTCCCTGCGCTACCGCCTGCGCGGAATTATGCAAACGCGTAAAACTTCTGCCGGAACACTCATGCTCATGACACTCACGTTTCTTTTTATCATGTGCTACGGCTATATCGCGGTGAGGATCATCTGAGCAACACATCCTCCACACCACGCAGGATATTCTCGACGATCTTTGCGCCCTCCGCTGATTACACAGCCTTGCCAGCACCATTACGATCAAAAGCGGCGCAAAGCAGCCGCCGACATACATAAATTTCTTTTTATGTATGAAAGCACCCTAAAAATAGTGAAAGCACATAACCAATATAGAAAAACGGCCCCAATGGGATCACATCCTTCCTCTTTTTTTGCGATGACAATATTAGAATAATCATCACAGCAGCGCATGATACAAGTGCGAAAAAGAATGTATAGCTTGCGGAATACGCTCCGCATAAAAATGTCTGTGCTGTCATCAGCTTTACATCTCCCATACCAAAGCCCCCGCGACTCAACACGGCAAGCATCATTAACAGGGAAAATACTGCCAATGCGCGAATCGCACTGCCGGCTACCAGTTGCTGCCACTGTGACGGCTGAGCAATGATCTCCGGTACGAACAACACCACGCGGACAAGAAAAACTGTCAACACCAACAGATTCGGTATTTTATGCGTCAGAACATCCGCCGGCGCAGCTGCAGCAAAAACCGCAAACATCACAAGCAGCTTTATCATCGCAATCTTTCCCGATGCATATGGATATGCAAAAGAGGCTGCCACAACGGACAACCCAACATTTGCTCCAATATAAAGGCATATTGCAAATACATGCCTGCGTCCGGCACTGCTGTCCGGAGTGCTAATTTTTAAAATACTGCTCCAAACCATTGGCAATGCCTTCTACGATCTTGTACTGATAATCATCTGTAGCCATCTTTGCATCTTCCGTGGGATTCGTCATATATCCCATCTCAACAATAGTCACCGGAACCGTGCACCAGTTGATACCACTCATGGTATCTGTTTCCCACACACGCTCTTTGTTACAGCCTGTCGATGCCACCAGTGAATCCAGCACGCAGGTAGACAGTGCTTTGCTCTGCTGATACAATGCTGCGTTATAAGGATTGTTTGCCGTCTGGCAGATCGTCATTGCTCCGTTTGCAGATGTATTCTCCGATCCGTTTGCATGAATGCGGATAAACGCATCGGCGTTTGCATTGTTTGCAACCTGCGCTCGCTCACTGTTACTGATATTCACATCATTCGAGGTGCGAACCATGATGACCTCATAGCCTCTGCTCTCCAGCTCTGCCTGCAGCTTCAGCGATACCATCAGTGTCAGCTCATATTCATTCAGTCCGCTTGTATTTCCGCGTGTTCCACCGGAAACCTTTGCCTTTTTCTCTGATGCACCCGGTCCGATCGGCTCCTTTTCACTGTTTCCCTTCGCCTGATGTCCCGCATCTATCACAATCAGCTTACCGGCAGCCTGCTCCTGCCATTCCTTCCACTCTTTCTCGCTCATGGGCTCTTTGATATACTCAGCCGAAATGTATCCCTCCTGACCGTCTTCCAGACATACATGACTCCATCCATCTTCGATATCAGCTACCCGAAACTGTCCGCCCCGGGGCACAATCGCCAAAATCTCCGCCTCTGTCGTAGGATGCTCTCTCATACGCACGGTCTCCAATGCATAAGAATAGCGCTCATAATTGATCTGTTTTTTCTCCGGCCCTTTTTTCGGCTCTTTCTTCGTTTCTTCCTGCTTCTCTTCTTCCTCAGGCTTTTGGACGATCTCTTCCTCTTCTTTCTCATTCTCTGTTTCCGGATCACCATCATCCTCGGTGTCAGATGTGTCCACATCTTCTTTTTCCTGCTCCTGCGGTCCTTCTACCTTGAAAATTTCTACCGCGTCCTCTTCCTCCCCACACCCGATCACGGAAAAAGCCATTGCGATCAGGATGCCGACAAGCAAAATTCTTTTTCTCACCTGTATACTTCCTCCTGTAGCATCATTCATAAATAGGAACTGTTAGTATCTTCACAGTTCCTATACAAAAATCCATTTTCAGACAAAATTCTTATGATATTTTACCATACTCTAACTTTTTATGCAAGAATCGGCTCATTGAGACCCGAAGTGCCAAAACAAAAATGGTCTGAAAGACCGTTTTACGGTTTCAGACCATGATAAAAATACCAGAATGCGCCGGTCATTTTTCCCAGCGCCATCATCATCATATAAAAAGACATTCCACTCTGCACATTCAGCCTTCGAAACAGGATCGGAAATACATTCAGCACCTCCGCAAGTGCGGCTGAGACACAGCCTACAAACATGCCTGCGCACAACCCCCACAACACCACAAACCAGTAGCCTGCATGGAGCGTCAGATTCGGATACTCTGAGTAAATACCACTGCAAATAATACCAAGTATAATCATCCACTCATAAAATTTTAACAAACGAATCGTATGGCTGCTTCCGATCATTCGCGGATAGATCCCGATCTTTGTCAGAAATGCCAGTACCCCACCTGCAGTCGCCGCACCTGCCGCAATGCCAAACGCAAACCATGCGCCCCATTCCAGTACCTGAATCTCACTCATTTCTGCTTCTCCTCTACACACGTTTTTGAGTTCTCACGCGTTTCTTCGCCAGCTTCATCCTGCCCGCTATTCTGTACTCGGTTTTGCTGCTCCTTCTGTCGGATGCGCTCGATCGTGTCTTCCACATCCTGCTCATATTTGCTCACCTCCACCTGTAACGGTGTCGGATCATTCTCTCTCTTTTTTAAGCTGAAATGATTGAAGAAAATGAGGATCCCCGCCGCCAATCCGAGCGAATAACCGATCTCCAGACCACCGATACTCTCCGGTTCGTATCCAATGACCTGCGTATATATCTGCGCAAACAGATCCACGATCCCGATATCATTGTGAAATGCCATAATAGAAAATCCGGAACCAAAAAAGATCACAATTCCGATAAGCGCACTTTTGAAATATCTACGCACTGCAGACCGTCTCTTGTTCATTGCTGACCATCTCTACACCATTTTGCAGATTTTCTCCGGAACGAACACCCATGATATAATGCACGCCACCCCAGACAGCCGCAGCGATCGCCAATACTAAAAATACCCGATAAATAAATTTTGCCATATACATCACACTCCTTTTTGAGAAGCATGTGCATATGGCAAAAAATTATACGTTATACATTTTTCAAAGCAGCCATTAATGCTCTTGTGATCGCACTACCCACAACAAAGCACAACAGTGCCTCGACCAGTCCGTTGATTCCCACGAATCCCAGCACAAACAAAAACGGATTTGCTGCGCCGAGCATACTCACAAAGCCCTGTATGTAATCTGTCTTGTAGAAGAAAATCACAATACAGCTCATGAAAAACAGCGTATTCATAAACGGACAACATAAATTTGCAACGACCGTATTCAATGACTTATTACGGGAAATTTTTTTCATTCCCTGATAAATCAGACCTGTCAGCAAACCAAGCAGCGTGCGTGTCACCACACATGTGATAAAGGTCTTCACCGGGCTGATGGAAAGAAGCATCGCACCAAAAGGGCTCATTCCAAAACACTGGATAAAGCTGGTAATTCCAAATACAGCTCCGAGAATCATACCGCCGACCGGTCCTAAAATCACGGCACCGACTGCCACCGGAATGACAATCAATGTAATCTCAAGTCCTCCGGTGCGGATATAACCAAGCGGCGTAAACGCCAGAATCAGTATAATCGCAGTCAGCATAGCGATCTGAACCATCCAGGTCGTTCTTGTTTTTCGTTCACTCATCACAGATCTTATTTTGCAGCTGCGTTAGCTTTGATTGCCTCAGTCAGAGCAGGAACGATCTTGTTCAGATCTCCTACGATACCGTAATCAGCTACATCAAAGATCGGTGCATCTGCGTCCTTGTTGATTGCAATGATAATATCAGACTCTTCCATACCTGCTACATGCTGGATGGCTCCGGAGATACCGATTGCAAAGTATACGTTCGGACGAACGGTCTTTCCTGTCTGTCCTACCTGATAATCCTGTGCCAGCCAGCCATTCTCAACAACAGCACGTGAGCAGCTGACCATTCCGCCGAGGGCCTCTGCAAGATCCTCTAACAGCTTGAAGTTCTCTGCACTTCCGACTCCACGGCCACCGGATACGAGAATCTTTGCATCCATGATATTCTTTACTTCACCGACTGCCTTCACAACCTCCTGGATCTCCACATATCTGTTGTTCGGAGTAAATCCGGGATTGTACTCAATGATCTCAGCCTTTGCGCCGGGGATCGGATCGATCTTCTGCATAACACCGGGACGAACGGTAGCCATCTGAGGCCGGTTGTCCGGACATGCAATCGTAGCGATGGTATTTCCACCAAATGCAGGACGGGTCATCAGTAACTGATTGTGTTTCTGCTCATCCTCTTTTCCGGGAACAGCTACAAGCGGGAAATCACCAATCTCAAGAACGGTACAATCAGCGGTCAGACCGGTTGCAACTCTTGCAGATACGGTAGGACCAAGGTCACGTCCGATAGCAGTTGCGCCAACTAACATGATCTCAGGCTTATACTCGTTAATTACAGATGCCAGTGCATGTGCATAAGGCTCTGTACGATAGGTCTCCAGTTCGGGATCGTCTACTACGATCACCTTGTCTGCGCCATACTCAGCCAGCTTGTCACATAATCCCTTAACGTTTGATCCAAGAAGGACTGCAGTAACGTCGGTTCCTAAATCTGCTGCCAGCTCTTTTCCTTTTCCGAGCAGCTCGAATGCGATGGAGCTGATCTCGTTGTCTACCTGCTGCGCGTAGATAAATACGCCCTTATATTCTTCTAAACCCATTTTTACTTTCACCACCTTTATTAGATAACGTGTTTCTCGGTTAATTTGCTCATGATGTAGTTAACTGACTCTGTCGGGTCAAGATTGACCTTCTCACCGGCACCCTTACGAACCTTATCGGAAGCCTTTGCGATCTTGGTCGGTGATCCCTTCAGACCTAAATTGGAGTCATCGACATCCTTTAAGTCTGCTCTGCCCCAAACAGTAACCTCTTTATCATAAGCATCGAAGATTCCGCCGGGAGTCATGTATCTGGGAGTGTTCAGCTCTGATAATGCAGTGATCAGGCAAGGCATCTTTGCCTTCAGCATGTGATATCTGTCCTCATACTGACGCTTTACGATTACGCTGTCGCCTTCGATCTTGATATCTTCTGCATAAGAAATTACAGGAAGTCCTAAGTGCTCAGCGATCTGAGGACCTACCTGAGCAGTATCACCGTCGATTGCCTGTCGACCGGTAATGATCAGATCATAGTCGATGTTGCGAAGTGCGCCTGCGATAGTAGTAGAGGTAGCCCATGTATCAGCTCCGCCCAATACTCTGTCGGTTACGAGGATCGCATTGTCAGCGCCCATAGCCAGTGCCTCGCGAAGTACATCATCAGCCTTGGGAAGACCCATAGTCAGTACAGTAACCTCTGCGCCGTTCTGCTCTTTGATTCTAAGTGCTGCCTCTAATCCGGCTTTGTCATCCGGATTCATGATTGCAAGCATAGATGCTCTATCAAGTGTTCCGTCAGGGTTAAACTTTACGCCGCCCTTGGTATCGGGAACCTGTTTAATACATACTACGATTTTCATGTATTTTTTTCTCCTTTATTAGATTTTAGACAAATACGACTACTTAAGCAGTGCGCCGGAAATAACCATACGCTGAACCTCTGAGGTTCCCTCGTAGATCTCTGTGATCTTTGCATCACGCATCATACGCTCTACGTCGTACTCTCTGATATATCCATATCCACCGAATAACTGTACACACTCGGTCGTTACAGCCATTGCGGTCTCAGCAGCAAATAACTTAGCCTTTGCAGCCTCAACAGAGTATACCTTCTGGGTCTCTTTTGCCTTTGCAGCTCTGTATACAAGGAACTTCGCAGCATCGATTCTTGCAGCCATGTCAGCCAGCTTGAACTGTGTATTCTGCTGTGCGGCAATTGCACGGCCAAACTGCTTTCTCTCCTTGGTATACTCGATGGTGCGCTCTAATGCGCCCTCTGCAATACCAAGTGCCTGTGCAGCGATACCGATACGTCCGCCATCCAGTGTATGCATTGCGATCGGGAATCCTCTTCCTTCCGGTCCCAGTAATGCATCCTTCGGGATTCTGCAGTCTTCAAAGATCAACTCATAGGTAGAAGATCCGCGGATACCCATCTTCTTCTCTTTTGTACCGAAAGAAAATCCGGGTGTTCCCTTCTCAACGATAAATGCAGAGAAGTTCTTCTTCTTACGTCCTCTCTTGTCCTCTGTAATGCTGGTAACAGCGATAATGATGTAGACATCTGCCACCTTACCGTTTGTGATGAAACATTTAGATCCGTTCAGCACCCACTCATCACCGTCTAATACAGCCTTTGTCTGGCAGCCCTGCGCGTCAGTACCTGCACCCGGCTCAGTCAGACCAAATGCACCGAGCTTCTCGCCCTTTGCAAGCGCGGGAACATATTTCTGCTTCTGCTCCTCGGTACCATAGGTCATGATGGGATCGATACACAGTGAAGTATGTGCAGATACGATAACACCGGTAGTACCGCAAACCTTAGATAACTCTTCCACACACATTACATATGTAAGAGGATCACAGCCCTGTCCGCCATACTCCTTGGGAACGGGAATTCCTAAAAATCCATACTTTGCCATCTTTGCAACAGTCTCAGCGGGGAACGCTTCTGTCTCGTCTGTCTCCTGTGCAAGGGGCTTTACTTCTGTCTCAGCGAACTCTTTGAATAAAGAGCGTGCCATTTCATGCTTTTTGTCTAAAGAAAAGTCCATGATTTACACTCCTTTGAAATTTTATTGGTAAGCGGGCTTCCGCTACGCGGAAGCCCAATATTGTTTATTTTTTACAGTGCATCAACCGGTGTCTTTGTACGGTCAGCGTTGTATACATAGAAGCCCTTGCCACTCTTGCAGCCAAGGTTGCCGCCGCGAACCATCTTGCGAAGTAACGGACATGCACGATACTTGCTGTCACCAGTCTCATTGTAGAGAACGTCCATGATTGCCAGACAGATATCCAGACCGATAAAATCACCTAACTCTAAGGGTCCCATCGGATGGTTAGCGCCAAGCTTCATAGCGGTATCGATACCTGCGATATCAGATACACCTTCCATCTTGATGAAAGCTGCCTCGTTGATCATCGGGATCAGGATACGGTTAACTACAAATCCTGCTGCCTCATTTACCTGTACAGGAGTCTTGCCGATCTCAACGGAGATCTTCTTGATAGCCTCAACGGTCTCAGCGGGAGTGTTCACGCCTGCGATCACCTCGATGAGTTTCATACGGTCTGCGGGATTGAAGAAGTGCATACCGATCATCGGACGGGTTAAGCCGTTTCCGATCTCTGTGATGGAAAGGCTGGAGGTGTTGGATGCGAAAATGCACTCAGGCTTTGCGATCTTGTCAAGCTCAGCGAAAGTGGTCTTCTTTACTTCCATATTCTCAAATGCTGCCTCTACGATCAGATCGCAGTCTGCGCATAAGTTCTCCTTTAAACCGGGAGTGATCTTTGCAAGGATGCCATCAACAGCTTCCTGTGTCATTTTTCCTTTTTCTACTAATCTTGCATAGCCTTTAGCGATCTTGTCCTTACCGCCTTCAGCCCACTCCTGCTTGATATCGCAGAGTGCTACTTCATATCCGTCAACCTGAGCAAATGCCTTTGCAATGCCCTGTCCCATGGTACCTGCACCAATAACGCCTACCTTCATTGTGATAGATCCTCCTTATTATGTATTAATAAAATGATTAAGCCTCGTACTTTTCTACGATCGTAGAGCAGCCCATTCCGCCACCGATACATAAGGTAGCAAGACCTCTCTTGACGTCGTCTCTTCTCTTCATCTCATGTAACAGAGTTACTAAGATACGGCAGCCGGATGCTCCAACAGGATGTCCGAGAGCGATGGCACCACCGTTTACGTTTACCTTGCTCATATCGAAGTTCAGGTCTCTTGCTACTGCGATAGACTGAGCTGCGAATGCCTCGTTTGCCTCTACCAGATCGATGTCGTCGATGGTAAGACCGGTCTTTGCAAATACCTTTCTGGTAGATGCTACAGGTCCAACACCCATGATCTCAGGAGCAACACCGCCAAGTGCACCTGCTACCCATGTAGCCATAGGAGTGATACCTAACTCTTTTGCCTTCTCCTCGCTCATAACAACGACTGCTGCTGCGCCATCGTTGATACCTGAAGCGTTACCTGCGGTAACAAGTCCGCCCTGCTTTCCTGAGCAGCACTTTAAGTTTGCAAGAGACTCTGCGGTAGTTCCCGGACGAGGTCCCTCATCCTTAACGAAGTCAACGATCTCCTTCTTAACCTTAACCGGTACAGGAACGATCTCCTCATCGAACTTACCTGCTGCAATAGCTGCCTCACACTTCTGCTGGCTGTTTGCAGAGAACTGATCCAGCTCCTCACGGGTGATGCCGTACTTGTCACATACGTTCTCAGCAGTGATCATCATGTGATACTGATTGAAAGCGTCTGTCAGTGCATCGTTTACCATGGTATCAATGATGGTCGCATTGTTCATACGATATCCGAAACGAGCCTTGGTCATAGCGTAGGGAGCCATTGACATATTCTCCATACCACCTGCAACAACGATATCAGACTCGCCTGCGATGATCTGGGCAGCTGCCTCGTTGACACACTTCAGACCGGAACCGCATACAACGTTTAATGTAACTGCGGGTACCTCGATGGGTAAGCCGGCCTTGATGGATGCCTGACGTGCTACGTTCTGTCCCTGTGCTGCCTGGATGACACAACCCATAAGTACTTCGTCAACCTGCTCAGGCTTTACACCTGCTCTCTTGATTGCCTCTTTGATTACGATTGCACCTAACTCTGCTGCGGGAGTGTTGCTTAACGCGCCACCCATCTTGCCGATCGCGGTACGGCATGCTGATGCGATTACTACTTTTTTTGCCATTGTTTCGTCTCCTTTTCTTTTTATTGACTGTTAATTTTTTAACAATCTAGTTGAAAATAAAATGCTCTTGCGAGCCACTTGTAGGTAGATTGTACCATGAAAGCGGTTCATTTGCAACAAAAAACATGAATATTTACTAAAGATCTTCAGATTTTACTTTTACTTCCTAATAAAAGACATGATGCCCGAGCACATATCCGTCGATCGTCCCGTTATCCCGGCGAAAATACAGATAGGGCACGGTGATGTTTCCGTTCAGAACCTCCTGCGCCGCCTGTCTGCACTCGCTGTTCGCCCCGGCTGCCACGCGCGCCGCCATGCGTCCGCTTGCCACCGGTGAGAACTGCCCCGGCTGATAGATGACACCGACGATCGTATTGGGGAAGCTGCTGCTGGCGACACGGTTCAAAACCACGCTGCCCACCGCCAGCTTGCCCGCGTACGGCTCACCTTCTGCCTCACACTGGATGATACATGCCAGCAGTTCCAGATCCTCCGCCGACGCAGGAGTCTCAGGCTCATAGGTTTCACCGGATCCGTCATCCGTTTCCCCTGCATTCTGTTCCGCTTCCTGGCGCTTTCTTTCTTCCTCTTCGGCACGCCTGCGGGCTTCCTCCTCGCGCTTGCGCTTCAATTCTTCTTCCTGGCGCTTGATCTCCTCCATGCGCGCCTTATCCTCGGCTGCTTTCTGTGCCTCCAGAACCGCCTCATAGTCCAGCTGCTCCTGAAGCTGTCCGTCAACATCATTTAACGCGTCCTTTGCGTCCTCTGCCGCCGCACCAGCGATCTGCAGATCCTCTCTTGTATCTGCAACAAGTCCGGAGAGCCGGTCCAGCTGCTCCTGCTGCTCCTGCTGAAGCGCGACCAGTTCCCCCTTCTGTCCTTCGTACAGCTGTTTCTTTTCCTCCAGTCCGGCCAGCAGGTTCTGATATTCCGTCAGCTGTTCCCTGTCGTAGGCAACGACCTGTGAGAAATATTCCACACGGTTCAGGAATTCACTCATGGAACTTGAACCAAAAAATGAATCCAGCATCGTGCTGTCAGAATTTTCATACATAAAACGTATGCGCACCTTCATCGCCTCGTAGCGCTCGACACGCTGCTTTTCCATGTCCGCAAGCTCTTCCTCCGTCGATGCGATCTGATCATTCTTTTTTGTAATGCGCGCTTCAATATCCGCAAGTGCCTGCTGAACCTCCTCCAGCTGCCGGTTCAGCTCGTCCAGCTTTTCGCCGATCACGCTCTGCTCCTGTTTTGCCGCGTCCAGCTTTGCCTTTGCTTCTTTCGATTTTTTCTGCAACTCCTCGATCGTGTCACTCGTCTCAGCAAGCTTCTGCTCTGTCGTTTTTTCCGCCAGCACCGGAAGAATACCGGAAAACACCAGCGCCACCGTCAGCAGACACAGAAGAACGCTTTTATGTATTCTCTGTCGCATAATGGTCTCCTGAATATAAAATATAGATACAGTATACCATACCCTGTCCGCTGTGGCATTGTTTTTTTCGGGGTTTTGTGCTATACTGTGTCTACTTATGAAATATACTTGAAATCATTGCATTGCAATGGAGAAGGGACAGGGGAAAATGAAGTTTTACAAACCTGAAGAACTGCGTGCGGGCATGCGCCTCGCAAAACAGATTTACAATAAACAGGGTGTTCTGCTCTATGAACGGGGGCTTGTTCTGAACGATCAGATCATCGCCAGCGTACAAAAATTCGGTCTGTTGGGCGTGCTGATCCTTGAACCGGCAGAGCCACTGCCGCCGATCTCTGCGGAGGAGCAGGAATTTGAGCAGCTCCAGACCGCTTATATGTTCCGCCTGCGGGACAGCCTGATCGCGATCAGCAAAGGACAGCCGGCTGAAGATCTTTCCGCACTGGTCTCTGACATTGTCAGACGTTTCGGTTCCATCAATCATCCGGTCACATTCTCACAGACGATCCGCAGCAGTGAAGATTACAATTATAAACATGCGGTGTGCACAGCCATTTTCTCTGCGATCATCGCTCACCGGTTAAGTCTCCCGGCTTCCGCAATGAGCGATCTGATCACTGCGGCGCTTCTGGCTGATTTTGGCTATCTGTATGTACCGCGGGAGATCATGTCCAAGCATGAAGATGATCTGACAAGTATCGATCTCCTCTCCATTGAGCAGTACCGCGCCAAAGCCCTGCAGTTGCTGAAAAAGGACACCAATCCTTTCGGGCTCAGTGAAAGTACATTTACGACATTAACAGAATTTTTGCAGGTTTCCCGTAAGGAAGACCCGAAGCTTGTCACAGCTTCTTTCCATCTGAACACAAAGATCCTGATGGTTGCAGATAAATATGATCGCATGACTGCCATGAGCCTCAATTATCAACCGGTAACATCGGTTCAGGCATTGCGCCATCTGCAAAAACAGGAAATGCTTTACGATGTTTCTATTGTAAACGCACTCTCCACCGCACTTTCTATTTTACCGGTGGGACAGTGTGTCGAACTTTCCGCCAACCGCCGTGCCATGATCGTGTCCCAGACTCCGGGGGATCAGTTCCATCCGCAGGTACTCGATCTTGCCACCAATACGCTCTATGACCTGAGCAGTCCCAAGCTGCGCGGCGTCATTGAAGTAAAAGATCTGATGACTACCATGGATCAGCGGTACAATTTTGATGAGAAGAGTCTCCGGCATTTCGTACCTGATATGCCACTTCAGGCGACAACCAGACGTATCCGTCTGCGTCTTGAAAAAGCGCGCAAACGCGATGCGGCTAAACGCGCAAGAACTGCAAGATAGCGTTCCACTCCGCAACCAACCGGTCCACCTGCCACGCAGCATTGGCGGGGCTGGTGCTCGGCAGCTTCACAGCATCTTTGCCGGTCTGGGGCGCAATATATTTCTGATACAGCCGGTGCGAAGTGGCACCGTTGCAGTAGATCTTACGAATATCGGCAACAGAAAGAATCGGTGCCAAGTCATTTGGCACCGCATTTTTTATGCTGCTGTCCGAGGAACCCTCGATATCACAGCTGGCGATCACATCCCACAACGCGATATGGTTTGCGTGCAGCATCGCCTGCTTTTCCGGAACCGTCTGCGGCACAGGGCAGTCCAGCACCGCCGCCAGTACCTTCCAGAACCGGTTCTGTGGATGGCCGTAGAAAAACTGTGCCTCTCTGGATTTCACCGACGGAAACGAGCCCAGAATGAGAATGCGCGATTGTTCATCGTAAAGCGGCGGGATCGGGTGAACGATATGTTCCATTTTCTACACCTCCACGATTGTGCCGCCGCCCACCACATTTTCACCGTCATAGAGCACAGCTGCCTGTCCGGTGGTGATAGCTCGCTGCGGCTCATCGAATACAAGCTTCACCCTTCCATCCGCCAGGACGCTGGCCGTTGCAGGTGCTTCCTTCGCGCGATAACGCGTTTTTGCCGTCACTCGCACGGGCTGCACCGGCTGTTCATATGCGATCCAGTTAAATTCGTCTACCATGCATGTCGTCGTGAACAATGCATCCTCCGACGATAAAATAACTTCATTCCGCTCCATGTCCTTGCGGCAGACATACATCGGTGCCGGGAGCGCCAGCCCAAGCCCCTTCCGCTGTCCGATGGTGTAGCGGATGATGCCCTTGTGCTCCCCCAGCTTTTTGCCGTCTGTTGTGACAAAGTCTCCCGCGGGGTACTCTTTTCCGGTATACTGCTTCATAAAATCCGCATAATTTCCCTCCGGTACAAAACAGATATCCTGGCTGTCATGCTTTCTGGCATTGACAAATCCGTGCTTTTCCGCGATGGCACGCACTTCCTCCTTGGACGCAAAACCACCCAGCGGAAAGATCGTGTGCTTTAGCTGCTCCTGATCTAAGAACGCCAGCACATAGCTCTGGTCTTTCGCCTCGTTTTTCGATTTTTTCAGAAGATAGCGTCCGGTCGTCTCATCCCGCTCCACACGGGCATAGTGGCCGGTGACGATATATTCGCAGTCAAGCTCCTTTGCCCGCTGATACAGCTTGTCGAATTTCATATAGCGGTTGCAGTCGATACAGGGATTGGGCGTGTCACCCGCCTCATACGCCGCCACAAAGCGATCGATGACCTTCTCTGCAAAGTCCTCCTTGAAATTAAGCACATAGTAAGGCATGCCAAGCCTGCAGCATACTTTCCTTGCATCCTCCGTATCAGAGAGCGAACAACACGTACTCTCCTTTGCCATTCCGACAGTCTCATTTTCGTAAAGTTTCATCGTGACACCGATGCAGTCATATCCTTCTTCTGCCATGAGCGCAGCGGAGACAGAGCTGTCCACACCGCCGCTCATGGCGATCAATGCTTTTTTACTCATAAAATAATTCCTTTTCAGTTTCATAAAGTGTCCATATTATACCACACCTTTCTGATGAATAAATCACGCTTCAAAAAAATTTTCTGTTTTTTCAATTTTTTACAAAATTTCTATAGGTAAAATGACATTTTTATTTTATAATATTAAGAAAACGACACAAGGAGATTTATTATGCCAAAAAGAACAGATATCAATAAAGTGCTGATCATCGGTTCCGGACCGATCATCATCGGCCAGGCCTGCGAGTTTGATTACTCCGGCACACAGGCCTGCAAGGCACTGCGCAAGCTCGGTTACGAGATCGTACTGGTCAATTCCAATCCCGCAACCATCATGACCGATCCCGAGATTGCGGATGTAACCTATATCGAGCCGTTAAATGTCACCCGATTAGAGCAGATCATTGCAAAGGAGCGCCCGGATGCGCTGCTTCCGAACCTGGGCGGCCAGTCTGGTCTGAATCTCTGCGCAGAGCTGGCAAGTGCCGGCATTCTGGACAAATACGGCGTACAGGTCATCGGCGTACAGGTGGATGCCATCGAACGCGGCGAGGACCGCATTGAGTTCAAAAAATCCATGGATGCCATCGGTGTGGAGATGGCGCGCAGCGAGGTTTCCTACAGTGTGGAGGAAGCGCTTGCCATCGCTGACCGTCTGGGATACCCGGTAGTTCTTCGCCCTGCCTACACCATGGGCGGCGCCGGTGGCGGTCTTGTCTATAATAAAGAAGAGTTAAAAACTGTCTGCGCCCGCGGACTGCAGGCAAGTCTTGTTGGACAGGTGCTCGTCGAGGAATCCATCCTCGGATGGGAGGAGCTGGAACTGGAGGTTGTCCGCGATGCCGAGGGCAATATGATCACTGTCTGCTTCATCGAAAATATCGATCCAATGGGTACACATACCGGAGATTCCTTCTGTTCCGCACCGATGCTCACCATTTCCAAAGAGCTGCAGAACCGTCTGCAGGAGCAGGCTTATCGCATCGTTGAGTCCGTGAAGGTCATCGGCGGTACCAATGTACAGTTTGCACACGATCCGGTTTCCGACCGCATCGTCGTTATTGAGATCAACCCCCGTACCTCGCGTTCTTCCGCACTGGCAAGTAAGGCGACCGGTTTCCCGATCGCACTGGTCTCCGCAATGCTGGCAGCCGGACTGACCTTAAAGGACATCGAGTGCGGCAAATACGGCACGCTGGACAAATACGTTCCCGACGGAGATTATATCGTCATCAAGTTTGCCCGCTGGGCATTTGAAAAATTCAAGGGCGTAGAAGACAAACTGGGCACACAGATGCGCGCGGTCGGCGAAGTCATGAGTATCGGAAAGACTTACAAAGAAGCTTTCCAGAAAGCCATCCGTTCCCTCGAGACCGGACGTTACGGTCTGGGCCACGCAAAGGACTATGATACCAAGTCCAAAGAGGAGCTGCTGCGCATGCTGGCTCATCCCTCCAGCGACCGTCACTTCATTATGTATGAAGCGCTGCGCGCAGGTGCGACCGTCGATGAGATCCACGACATCACAAAGGTAAAGCACTACTTTATTGAGCAGATGAAGGAGCTCGTGGAGGAGGAAGAGGCTCTGATCGCAAAGAAAGGCTCCATGCCTTCCGATGAGGCACTCATCTCCGCAAAGAAGAACGGTTTTTCCGATAAATATTTAAGCCAGATCCTGGAGATCCCCGAGGCAGATATCCGCAACAAACGTCTGTCTCTCGGCGTGGAGGAAGCATGGGAGGGCGTGCATGTCAGCGGTACCAAAGATAGCGCCTACTATTACTCCACCTACAATGCACCGGATAAAAACCCGGTAAATACTGACAAGCCCAAGATCATGATCCTTGGCGGCGGTCCCAACCGTATCGGTCAGGGTATCGAGTTTGACTACTGCTGTGTACACGCGGCTCTGGCACTGAAAAAGCTCGGCTTTGAGACGATCATCGTCAACTGTAATCCGGAGACCGTATCCACCGATTACGACACCTCAGACAAGCTCTACTTTGAGCCGCTGACGCTGGAAGACGTTTTAAGTATTTACCATAAAGAAAAGCCTCTGGGTGTGATCGCGCAGTTCGGCGGCCAGACACCGCTCAATCTCGCCGCACAGCTGGAAGAAAACGGTGTCAGGATCCTCGGCACCTCTCCCGCTGTCATTGACCTGGCAGAGGACCGCGACC
>JALELN010000019.1 GCA_022771765.1 Lachnospiraceae bacterium
GCATATCCCAGACAGGGGCAGGATCTGTGGGAGTGCGGAATCATAGATACGGATGTCTTTGAGGGGATGCAGTGTCTGATGGATGACCGGTTGCCATCCTGCCGTTCGCTGGACCGCCCCTATGACAGGGAAGACGCATCCTTCCAATATTATGTGGTGGATGGATATCTGGTGTCTGCCAATCTGAAGGTGGAGCAATTGGAAACGGTCGATCTTGGCTTTGTAAATTCTGACCACAATCCTGTTCGGTTGCGTGTTACGGTCGAAGAATAGAAAAATCTGTCGACTTTTATTGGATTTTTGAATTACTAGAATTGAATTTGCCGACAGTGAACAGCAACAAAGGATTGAGAAATAGTGATGATAGTCAGCATATGTGATGATAATGCGATAGGCAGAGATGTTTTGCGGGCGTTGCTTCTGGAATATCAGAAACAGCGCAAAATAGATGATTTGAATGTGATGGAATATGATTCGCCGGTGGCACTGGCGAAGGATCTGGATCGCATTGAATCGGACGTGTACCTGCTGGACATTCTTTTTCCGGATGGAAACGGAATCGAGCTGGCGAGGGAGATTCGCCTGCGCTACCATCATAATCCGATCATTTTTATTACATCCTCGAAGGAGGATACGCTAAATGCGTTTAATGTATTTGCATTACGCTATTTTGTGAAACCGGTCAGACCAAAACCGTTTTTTGAGACGATGGATTATGCGGTGGCACGTCTGATGGAAGATGCGCCGAAATATTTTATGATTAATACGATCGAGGGAAAACAAAAGCTGCGTTTTTCCTCGATCATGTATGTGGAGCGAAAGAACCAGAATCTTCATATTACCACTAATACCGGTAAGGTGTACGAGAGTGTCACACTGCGCGAATCCTTTTCCAGCAGGCTTGCGCCGCTTCTGGCGGATGATCGTTTTGTACAGACGCACGTCTCGTTCGTGGTGAATCTGGATGCGGTGGATGTCTATCAGAAGGATCAGATGGTCATGCAGGATGGCAGACAGATCCCCATCAGCCGCAATTTCAGCACAGCTGTTAAAGAACGATATTTGTCGTATTTTTGTTAAAAATTTGCAAAAATTGACTAATTTTTTGTATTTTTGGTACAACTATTCACTTTTCCGTGCTAATGTGTTAATCTACGACTTGTCAGGAGTTGAACTGTGAGACAACTTTGCCGAATAAAAAAGTTCGTCTGGCAGGGTTGCGAAATCTTAAAAAGGAGTTGGTTTTATGAACGGAACAGTGTTTGAGACAGGAAACGGAGAACAGCTCTTGGAGTATCTGAAGGCACAGGGCATGGCGGTTGTGGTATGGAATCCGACAATGGATATGGTCTGCAGCGGTTGTCACGCGGCTTCGGTGGTCGATACGAAACATACTTTTTTTGAGGACGGGGGGAAAGCGAAGCGTGCCTGCATTGAGCGTGAGCTGGTGCGAATGGGTTTTCGACAGGGGCAGAGCGGCTTTTACAATATTGTGGAGTCAATATTACTGATTGCCCAGATGCAGCGTGGACAGCCGATCCGCGTGACCAGTGATATTTATCCGAAGGTCGCGTTGCGCCGGGGCAGTACGGCCAGCAGTGTGGAACGGACGATCCGTAATGCGATTGAATCCGTATGGAAACGCAGCAATCTGCGCACACTGCAGGAGATGTATCCTTATCCATGTGACAATCTGAACGGCAGACCGACGAATGCGGAATTTTTGATCAACATGGCTGGTAATTTCAGAGAATAAAATGATACAAAAGAGGTCGTACCTTGGAAGGTACGGCCTCTTTTTCTTCCTGTTTTGGCAGCTTTCATGTGGTGCTCTGTTTCTCATATAAGAACTCTTTAAATTTGTAATCAATAGCATTCAGTACAAATATTGTAGCACAATTGCTGCGTAGTGTGTTATAATATTACAGACTTGGATGAAAATGAAAAAGCCGAAATATAAAGTGAGGAAAACGGCATGAAAAACGTTATGAGAAGAATCGGGGCGGGGGTTCTGGTATCTGCTGTTGTTGTGGGCTTTCAGACCGTATCGTTGCAGGCTGTGCAGGCAGCAGATGTGCGCGTGGAAGAGACAGCGGAGCTTCTGGCGACAGCGGTAGAGGAACTGGAGGAAGGTTCCTATGTAGAGGGCGAGGCACTCGTTTCCATGGAGGCGTCAGAGGCTGTTGCGCTTGCAAAGGAAGGAACCTACCGGTTTGACTCAGATGTTCAGGTGGAAGCGGTCAGTGATTTTGGGATCGATGAGCAGACCGGAAAAGAACTCTATATCGTGCATCTGACATCCGATAAGTATACGACGGAAAAACTAATGGAACTGGCACTGTCCCAGTATTATGTGGATGGTGTCTGCGCCAATCAGTATCAGCACCTGTGTGGGGCAGATCCCTGCCGGAATGCGCAGTGGTATCTGGACGGAGCCGGCACTCTGAGTAAGGGAATCCGTTTTTCGAAGCAGAGTGTGACGGGAAAGAAAACGCCTGTGATTGCAGTGATCGATACAGGCATCGACTACACGCATCCGGATCTTGCAGACAGTATGTGGAACAATCCGTATCCGGGAACACTGTCCGGTACCTATGGGTATGATTTTGGGGATAATGACGCAGACCCGATGGATCACAATGGTCACGGTACGCATGTGTCCGGAATCGCTGCGGCAGGAAATGGCAACGGCATTGGCATCACCGGCGTGTCGCAGGCAAAGATCATGGCGCTGAAGGCGACGAGTGACGGTGCTGAGGAGATGACAGATGCGGCGATTATTGCTTCGTATGATTATATACATGATGCGCTGGAAGCCGGCGTCAACGTGAAGGCGGTCAATTGTTCCTGGGGCGGCAGTTCTGACTCGAATGGGATTCTGGCCCGGGCGGTCAATGCGGTCGGCGAGTTGGGAGCCCTCTCGATCTTTGCAGCGGGCAATGATCACATCGATTGGGATCACACGGGAAAAGTGAAGACGACCCCGTATGATCTGGATAGTCCGTATGTGGTGATTGTCGGTGCTTCCAATGAGCAGGATGAGGCGGCTGCTTTTTCGGATTACGGCAAAAACAGCGTGGATGTCTTTGCGCCGGGCAGCGATATACTCTCCACATACATCGGAACGACGTATCTTCCGGGCATTTATGACAGCGCAGACCGTGAAGCGATGTCCGTATATTTTAATACCTTTGGAGAAGCACAGGAAAATATTCTTCCGGCCGGGCAGACCTGGGAATCCTATTATACAGCGCAGCAGCTCGGACTCGTCACCGATTATACAGTCAATATTACAAAGGTGAAGGATGAAGGGAACGGTTATCTGAAGCTGGGTGTTACACGGAATCACCTTTTACCGACGCAAGGCGGCGAGGTGGCAGGTTCCATTTATGTGGATGTGACGGATCTGAATCTTGACCAGAATGCGACCTACTACGTGGCGTTACGGTATGGGGAAAAAGTCAGCGGCGAGCTGTACTGGGAGAACCAGAACATGGTCAGCAGCCCGGGACAATCCAGATTTGTGAGCAAGGACGGCAGGACGTATATGCGTATTGTCGGGCTGGAGATTTCCGCGTTGTCAGTTGGGCAGGAAACGATCTGGTATCTGGATGACATTGCGATCTCAGCACCGAATCTCAATGCAGATGCGCTGGGAGCGTATGCATATATGGATGGTTCATCTATGGCTGCGCCGATTGTCAGCGCGGCGGTGGCAACACTCGGGGCTGCGAACCCGACGTTTTCTGCCAAGAGCCTGCGCAGTCTGCTTTTAAAGAGTGTTCGGAAGGTGAGCAGTCTCTCCGATAAATGTGTCACCGGAGGCATTGTCGACGCTTCTAAATATACAGTACTTGCGACGAAGATGACTCTGAATAAAACGAGTGCCACGCTGCGCTATGGAAAAACGCTGACACTTAAGGCGAAGATATCACCTGTCAATGCAACAAGCGCGAAGGTGACATGGAAATCAAGCAATACAAAGTATGCTATCGTGAGCAGCAAGGGTGTGGTGAAAGCCAGGAAAGCCGGTATCGGTCATACGGTTACAATTACTGTAACGGCATCAGACGGGAGTAAGAAAAAGGCCGTGTGCAAGATCAAATTGAAAAAATAACGGAGGATTGTGATATGAAAAGAATCATTCATTTCTTGTCATGCATTGTAGTGGTCTTTGGCATTGTTGCAGGAGTTGTGGCAAAAACACCGGTTGCGACCTATGCGGCAAGTGCTTATGTGCAGCCGTATTCCGATATGATTGGACAAGGTGGATATATCTATTATATCCGCACATCGGAGAAGAACGGGAGTGCTGTTATCTGGCGGACGAAGGTTGCAAACGGAGAAACATCAAAAGTCGTTTCTGAACCCGGGGGAATCATAAAGATGGTGGCGTGCGGACAACAGCTGTATTATACGACTGCAAATGATGATTCGAAGTGGGAGGTGCGGACCTGTCAGCTGAATGGTGATGAGCGGCAGACGGTATGTGAGGGCTGTGTCTGCGATGCGGACAGCGAAAATATCTATTACATCCGGTATGGAACGGGCAGCAGGGCAAGTCTGTACGCAAAGGATCGTGATACAGGAAAGCGCACTGCCATCAAAACAGTGAAAGCGGGACAGACGCTTGACTATGTGTGCAGCATCGGCGATGAGAGCTACTATTATGTCTATGACAAAAAGGCGGACCGGCTGGCATTATACAGTCTGCATACAGCTACGCAGAAAATGAGTCGTGTCGCGGCAGAAAAACGTGCGGCAGAGGGCACATCAGGATTATTGGTGTCAGATGTCAGGCAGATTAACGGAGCACTGTACTATGATTTCGGTTCTTATGAGGGCAGCGGCAGCTTTTGGAACGGTACGATCAGAAAGCTGACGGCAGCCGGGAAAAAGCAGACTGTTGCAAAGCTTGTGAGTGACGATCAAATCATAGCCGGCAGCAGGGAGTTGTATTTTAAAAACGCGAAGGGTAATGATTATAAGTACAACTTAAAGACCGGAAAGAAGACAAAATATTCATTGAGATTCGAGAATGGTATCAGCTATACGGTGCTTGGTGATAAGACGTATATGGCTGACACTTCCAATAAGAAAAAGATTGTGATTTCCCGCTTTACTTCCGGTACAGACCGGGAGACACTGACGGAGAATTTTATTTCTATCCCTTTCAAACAAAAGGCAGGTATATCCTACGCTGTCAGCATAAAACAGGTCGGCATTTACAATATGATCTGCGTGACCGGAAGGGATTTTACAGATCAGGAGTACGGCTGGCGGGGTAAGCTGGTCAGCATTGACTGGTACATTACGGATGGCGCAGGAACACTGCTGAGCTCATTCCGATGAGCAGAATTCAGGGACAAAAGCGAAACGGAAAGGAACAAAAGGTTATGACAGAGAATCAGACACGGTTGCAGGAAATTGAGGGACTTTTAGAGAGTTATAAAAAAGGAATGACACAGGAGCAGTCCAATGAACTGGTGGCAAAGATGCGCGATGCCAGATTTGTTGTACCGGTGACGTTTCCACAGGATGAGACGATGGCTGCGATACAGGAAGAGATTATTCGCACGGGGAAACCCGTGCAGCTTCCGAAGGATGCAAAGCCGGTTCCCATACTCATTCAGAATTCAAAGAAGGAGCATTTTCTGGCGATTTATACCTCACTGGCACAGCTTCCGAAGGACAAAATGCACAACGGTGTCATTGAGATGACATTTGATGCCTGCATGAATTATGCAAAAAATGCAAAAAGCCCGGTATCCGGTGTGGTAGTGAATCCCTTTTCCAATAATTTTGTGATTAAGCCGCGTATGGAGCAGCAGGTGACTCCGGCACAGTTTCATGTGCTGGCAAGGAAAAATGTAGAGTATGTGCTTTTACCGCACAGTATCTACACGAAGGGCAAGGAGTATTTTGACAGTATCGACAGCGAGGTACTGTTCCGTTTTTTTCAGGATCAGTATCAGAACAAACTGCCGATTCCCTATACGCAGGATGACTTTGAAGTGATGCAGCTGGGCATCAGCCCGCAGCTGGATCTGATCCATATGTCAATGCCTGCAAAAAAGCTGGAGCAGGGCGGCTGTATACGCCTTTACGCCACCTGGCACAAAGGTGTGGATCGCGCGGGCTATTACATGATCGTGCGCGGGGAGGACAAATCAGATCGTAAGTTCCTGTATATGGATGACACGGGAAAGGCCACCGATCTCGGTGAAGCACCGGTGGAGAGCGCTGAGATGCAGCAGGTCATGGATCTGGAGCTTGCGCGCTATGCAAATTAAAATAGATGAGCAGTTATGAGCATTTGTAGAAAGGAAAACAGGGTATGAATATGGCTGGAATTATATGGTTGGCAATTGTTTTGTATATCGTTATCCGTTGTGTGAATGCCACAAAAAAGAAGAATGGACAGGCGAGACCGAATGTGCCTCGTCAGCAGGCACGGACGCCTCAGCGGAATGATGCGCAGATGAATTGGGGTAAAACGGCGCAGAATACAGTGACGTGGAGTAATTCCCAGCAGACAGGGCGCAACATCCCGCAGCAGCAGGCAGGGCGTGCCGCCGGACAGAGAGTGACACAGCAGCGCGCGCCGCAGCAGGTGAAATCTCCACAGGAAAATCAGATTCTGCAAAAAGCAAAGGCAAATGCCTCGCAGCAGTTTGCGGATGATACGCTGGAGGCACGTGGCAGCGCGGATCTGAACCGTGTGCCGCTGGGTGATGAAATCATGAAAGATAAGGCGAAAGCGCGCCACATCCACAGTGAGCACGAAGCCCGGCATGACGTAGAGCTGCGCAATCAGCAGGGGGTGGATGATTTTGACACCTATCATCTGATGGATGAGGTGAATGACCTGATTGTAAAAGGCTACAGCGGCAATCTGGAATTTGAGAGAGATTTTCTTTCAGAGGCTACGGATATGCTGAACCGGATGTATGGCTGACCGTGTGTGGAAGCGGTAGATTTTGAAGGAAAAACGACTGGAAGATTAGAATACCGGAGGAATTTTTATGGAAGCAAAAAGTGAACAGAATCTTACGGAGGAAAAGCCGGCACAGTTTGATCAGCTGATGGCATTTCTGGATGCAGATACCTATGAAGAAAAGCTGGAGATTTTATACCGGATGCAGCTCGATCTGAATGACTATCTGATTGATACGATGGCAGTGTCTATTGACGTGGTCATCCCGGAGGGAGATATTGATGAGCGTTACCGCCAGCTCAAGGGCTGTCTGCAGGCAAAGCAGAAATACGAGATCAACCGTTTCCGCTAAAAGCGGGAAAAGCGATCCGGAAGGCAGACGATCCATGAGAGGTATGTGTGAGTGCGTAATTATGAGGCAATATAAGATGAGTAGGTCTGATTACAGTTTGTAATCCGGCCTGCTCATTGTACTGTTGTGGTAGTGCGGGTCAAAGGTCACATCCGGTCCCAGCCAGGCGGGCGGAACAAAGGCATTTGCTTCATCTTCATTCTCAAATTCGACTTCTGCCAGAATTAACGGTGCCAGATCACCCTCAAAGACATCCAGTTCGACGGTAAGCCCGTTATCAAGCGGGATCAGATAGCGCCGTTTTTCTATGACCCGGCCGTCTGCCTTGGGCTTGAGATGTTCGTAGCTTCTGGCATTCAGCGGCAGGTTGAATTCCTCTCTGGATAGCAGACCTCTCGATTTGTATGTCAGGTAATAGTCGTCGTCCGAACGGCGGATGCGGATGACCGGATCCGTGTTCAGGTAGCCCTGTTCGATGCGGTGCATCTTATAATTCTCCAGATGCTCCGGAAGTTTTTCGGGTAAAAATTTTCGTTCAATTTCCATGTGTCATGCCTCGCTTTCCTGCTTGTGCCATGTTTGATCCGGCTTTTAGTATACCTCATGGAAGGGCATGGATGCAAGCACATCTGATGAGTTGGAGCAGTTGCATCGTGATGCCTTGGATAAAAATCATAGCTCCTGTATTTCGAACACTGTAACAGAGTTTTGTCAGTCGGTTTCCATACCATCACACAGAGGAGGGGGCACAAGACGGGCTGGCGAATTGCGGAAATGATTGAAAATAAAGAAATATATGATACAATAATGTCATGGTTTGACGGTCGGGAAAAGAGTAAAAAGCAGCAATTCCTATCTGAGATACCAGAAGGGAAAGAAAAACTACACGTATGTGCAGAATAAAAAAATACGAGTAAAACGGCGAAGTATGCAGTGCAGCTTTCTTCCGGAAACTATGCCGTACAAGATTCTACATTAAGCAATTTGTGTAACTATAAGTACATCCGTGCATCTGCTATACAGGATTCCTCATATAAAAACGCAGGCTATGGTCTGGATCAAATGAACTGGCCGGTGGGTGTGTCGACCGATGGCACACGTCTTTATGTGGCCGGTAAGAAGCCGGTGGTACTGGGCTTTAGCGATCAGAATTATTCCAATAAGGAACTGGGGGTAAGTTCAAATACACCTGCCGTGGTGGTTCATCCAAGTGAGAGTACCATGTACATGCCATCGGGACTGGCCTATGACGGAACCAATCTTTGGGCCGGGGAGTTCAAGTTTAGCAGCAGATTGTTATTATTTAGAAAACAGTAAACGAACAGAAACTTGCGGTAAAGGAGTGTGTATATTATGAGCAGCAAAAAAGTAGGAATGATGGTGGCAAACGGCTATGAAGAGGTGGAGATGCTGACAGTCGTGGATCTTCTGCGGCGTGCCGGCATGACCTGCGATATCATTTCCGTAACAGGAAAAAAAGAACTGACCAGTTCGCATAAGGTGACAGTGATCGCTGATCTTTTGTTTGAGGATGCGGATTTTGACAGCTATGACGCGCTGGTGATTCCCGGCGGAATGCCCGGCACGACGAATCTCGGCGCCCATGCAGGTGTGTGTGAGCAGCTGAAAAAAGCATACGCAGACGGTAAGTTGATTGCGGCGATCTGCGCAGCGCCGACGGTATTTGGAAAGCTCGGATTACTGGAGGACAAAAAGGCAATCTGCTATCCCGGAATGGAGGATCAGCTGACCGGAGCAAGAGTGACCTACGAGCCTGCTGTGCGTGACGGCAATATCATTACGAGCCGTGGCATGGGAACAGCGATTGATTTCGGACTGGAGATCCTTGCCTATTATGAGGGAAGAGAAGCGGCAGCGGAACTGGCAGGAAAGGTCGTATACGAGGCATAGAAGATGGAAAAAAAGAAAAACAAAAAGAAGAAGCCTTATGTCATGCCGCAGGATCAGCTCACCCGGACAACCGGCTGGCTGGGAACGATTTTTCTGGCGACGGTGGCGGCACTGTTTATACTTGTGGGTGGTGTGATGCTCTTTGTGGACGGCATCAAAGAATTGTATCTGATCTATATGATCAGCGCACTTCTGATTGCCCTGGGCATTGGTCTGATCGTAAAATATTTTGTCACAGAAGCGTATCGCAGTATGCATGATTACGGCTTTTCCGGCGGGGCGCTGATCGTGATTCTCGGAGGCTGTGCGCTGGCGCGTGCCGGACAGCTGGCTACGCAGATCGCGGCGTTTGTAGGGCTTTTGGTGCTCGCAGTGGCAGTTGTGATGCTCCAGCAGGCGATGCAGCTTCATATCATGAGGAAAAAAGTGTGGACAGTTGTGCTGGCGATCTCGCTTGTGACCCTGCTGTCATCCGTGCTGCTATTATTTGACATTCGTTCTGTGACCGGAAAAGTGACCGGGTTTGAATACTGGGTACTGCTCATTTCCGGTGTGTTGACACTGCTTTGTATGCTGATTTCCGGTATCGGAGTCAAAATCTTTTTGCATCAGGAGCATGATGAGCTGCTGCGCATGCAAAAAGAGCAGCAGCTGTCCCTGGAGCGAGACGCGGATCAGAAGCGTCTGGAGAGCACAATGAAGAAGATTGAAGACGAGAGTGAAAGCAGGGAGTGTTAATTGATGATGCAAAGCATTATGACAGTTGATAGAAGTAAACAAGAAGTGGTATCTTAATTATGTGGGCTGGCTAAAAGATATCCGTATGTGAAACAATTGATTGCATTTATAATAAAAACCGCAGCGATGAGTGAACGAAAACTCATTTCTGCGGTTCTTTTTTTGTATGTTCGTTTTCGGACTGGAGAAGGTTTGAAAGCTGATCCTGACGGTCAAGCGCGATCATCATGCCCCGGATGCACTCCTGGTTTTCGGGGCTAAGCTTGTGGTAGAGCTGCAGGACGCGTTTATCCTCCTGTGATGCTTTTGCGTAAGGTCTATATACAGTCTTATCGTCTGTCAGGGAGAGCAGATAGTCTGTGGACACGTGAAAAAGCGGCTGAGGGCAACCAGATACTCAAGCGAGGGATTGCAGATATCCCGCTCATAGTTGGACATCATTCGATTGGTGATATGCAGTGCATCGGCAACTTCCTTTTGTTTTAAATCAGCGTCCTCCCGCAGCTCGCGGATGCGTTCTCCAACAGTCATGCGATTCCTCCATTAAAGTCTTATTTACAGTATACCTAAAAAATGGATTTCTGTATCAAAATACTGGATTTTTGCATGGAAACACATTAAAAATCCTAAAATCCTTGATTATTCCTAAAATCGGGGATGGAATAAAGACCGAAATACTATATTTCTGGAAAAAGCAATCAGATTTGGAAAAGAAAGATGATTTGTGAATGTTCCGGAAAAATAAGAAAAGGAGAATGACAACATGAAAAGAAAACAAGTGATGGCAATGCTGCTGGCACTTTCGATGGTAGCAGCAAACGTTGTGACAGCACCCGTGGATGCCTATGCAGGCATTTCTGTGGCAAGCGGAGTGGGAAGTGTTGGTTATTAATAGTATTTTGCAGGATCAACGATTCGCAAAAATATAAAAAATATTTTTGGAGAACAGCTGAGCAGAATGATTGTATATGGTTCCTATGCACGGGGCGACTACACGGATTCTTCTGATGAAATATGGTATTGATATTTCGCCGGTAGTAAAGAATGAAGAACATTTTTATTCATGGGCGGACAATTTGCCGTATTATCGTAATGTAAGAGATGATGGGGTGATGATTGATGCAGGACAAAGATAGAGATTTGTCTGTGTATCGACTTTCTCTGGCTGATATGCTACTTTTTATGCGATAAAGGCTGTTTTGGCTATAGAAATCAGCGTATCCAGCGCCTGTGCGGTGTACTTGGCGCCGTTGTGGCACAGGATGATGGAGCTGTTGCACAGGTGCTTGTGGTTGCAGACCGTGTCTACGATGGAGTCCACGCCGTAGTTCATCCCGTCGAGGGGAATCCTCGTTAGATACACATGGAATCGATGGTTTTTAGGGGTTTCGCGCGGTTCTGCGGAATGACAATTGACGGAAAAGAGCGCGGTGGGTATACTATTAGCATAGAGGTAGAAAAAATTACTCTTAAAAAGGAGCGTGCAGAGCATGGGACGATTTGTAAACCCGGATAACAGTGCATTTCAAGTTGCTCTGAATTCAGATATCTATGTAGATAAAACAGGTCTGATCGAATATACAAATAAGGTTTTAAATACGACGCAGAAATTTATCTGCAATAGTCGCCCGCGCAGATTTGGAAAATCAATTACGGCGGATATGCTCGCTGCTTATTATAGCAAGGGATGCGATTCTGCGGAGATGTTTGCAAAGCTGGAAGTGGGAAAATGCGAGAGCTTTGAACAGCATCTGAATCAATATGATGTGATCCATCTGGATGTGCAGTGGTGTATGATGGATGCCGGTGCACCTGAAGAAACAGTCGCGTATATCAATGAGCATTTGCTTTCAGAATTAAAGGAAGTTTATCCGCAGGTGCAGCTGGATGGAGTGAGAACAGCGTATGGAGCCATGTCTGCGATTCATACGGTGACGGGAAGCAGATTTATTGTCATCATTGATGAATGGGATGTTTTGATCCGTGACGAAGCAATGAATCAGCGTGTGCAGGGGCAGTATATCAATTTCTTGCGTGGGATGTTTAAGGGGAGTGAACCGACAAAGTTTATCCAACTCGCTTTTCTCACAGGAATTTTACCGATCAAGAAGATAAAAACGCAGTCTGCATTAAATAATTTTGATGAGTTTACCATGTTAGATCCCAAGATATTTGCAAAATATATTGGCTTTACAGAAGATGAAGTTCAGGTTCTTTGCAAACAGTATGGTTGCAATTTTGATGAAGTAAAGCTATGGTATGACGGGTATTGGCTGAGGGATATACAAGTCTATAATCCAAAGGCAGTTGTCGAAGTGTTAAGATGGAAACAATTTCAGAGTTATTGGTCTGAAACCGGAACTTATGAGGCGATTGTTCCATTGATCAATCGAGATTTCGATGGTTTGAAAGATGCTGTTATTGGGATGCTTTCAGGGTCTTCTGTGAAAGTGAATGTTAAATCATTCCAAAATGATACGGTCAGCTTTGCAAATAAAGATGATGTATTAACATATCTGATTCATCTTGGTTATCTTGGCTATCATCAGGTAGATCAGACTGCATTTGTTCCAAATGAAGAGATCCGACAGGAACTTTCTGCTGCTATTGAAAGCACAAAATGGGATGAAATGATTGCTTTTGAACAGGAGTCTGACAATCTGCTGAATGCAACCTTAGATATGGACTGTGATGCAGTTGCTAACGGTATTGAAAAAATTCACAGAGAATATGTTTCGGCGATTCAGTATAACAATGAAAATTCATTAAGCAGTGTGTTGACGATTGCGTATCTGAGCGCGATGCATTATTATTTCAAACCGATTCGAGAATTGCCGTCTGGGAGAGGATTTGCAGATTTTGTTTTTGTCCCGAAAAAGGAATATGTTTCTGTTTATCCGGCTCTTGTAGTGGAGCTGAAATGGAATCATACTGCCTCGTCTGCTTTGCAACAGATGAGGGATAAGCAGTATCCTGCATCTATAGAAGCATACACTGGTAATATTTTGCTGGTTGAAATCAGCTATGATAAAAAAAGCAAAAAGCATGAGTGCTTGATTGAAACATATGAAAAATAATCACGAAACATAACACGCCGCTCACAAATGTGGGCGGCGTATTTTTGCCAATCTTTATTTTGTATATATTTCATTTGGATTCTCAGTCTGCATTCGGTATCTACCGCCCCTCCACATCCATCGTATAATTCTCTTTATAGATTAGGTCAGATACCTTCACGAATTCATACCCCTTGCCTACCAGCGTAGAGATGAGCGTATCCAGCGCCTGCGCGGTTTACTTGGCACCGTTGTGGCACAGGATGATGGAGCCGTTGCCCAGGTGCTTGTGGTTGCAGACCGTGTCGACGATAGAGTCCACGCCGTAGTCCTTCCAGTCGAGGGAATCCACATTCGATACACATGGAATTGACAGATTTTTGGGGCTTTGTGCGGTTTGATAATTTACAGACAATTGACGGAAAAGAATGCAGTGGGTATAATATTAGCATCGAGGCAGGAAAGAGATGAAACATGCATTTTGCAGGAAAGGAGTAAGGAACCGTGGCTGAATTGACATATGAGGATCTTCAGAAAAATGGTATAGATACTTCTCAGATAGCAGTATGTAAGAGAATACGAAATATTGCAAAACTCGACAGAGTGAAATTGGACGAAACGGAACATCGAAGCGGACTGAATAAGCATTTATTTGATTATATCGAATACTGCGGATTGGATGTGTTGGATTTTATTAAGCAGTATTTAAGAAATCTGCAGCCATATATGATCGAGAGAAGAAAAGATCAGGAAACTCAAAATTCCTTTATTTGCGTAGTAGATAAATTATACAGAATATCAGTATATATTAAGGTTGATAAAACACAATTTGAGGAACTGATTGTTTCTTTTCATGAAGACAATAAACGTGGAATTGCAAAAACAAATGATATAATTAAAATAGATGATCAAAAGTTTGTACCGGTATTTGCTGATTGTATATTAAGCAGAGATCATGAAGATTATGTCGTAAAAGTGCTGATACAAAGAGGCTTACAGTTATTTCCGTTAGATATGCCGGCAAAAAAGTGTAAAGAAATTTTTGTAGTGCCGAAAGCCGGTATAGAGCAAAGACTGATTGGATATTGTAATGATTATATCAGAGATTTGTATACATCAGATTTACAGTTGGATTTTGACAAAATAGAAGTTTTTTCGATGCTTCAGCAGATTTCATTTACGTCATATGGCAAAGATACGTTTTCAAGCATCTCCTTGCTTATAGACAGTTTGTGTGTACAACATGATTATATAAGTAAAAGTGTGGCAGATAGTGCACTTGTTACATTCGTCCAGACATTAAAATTGACGAATGAACAGAAAGAAGACCTAAAAGATTTGCTTGATAAAAAATATATGGTAACAAGCATCAAAGGAATAGATCTTATTCTTACTCGAATAAAAGAAAATTTATCATTGAATTATTCGGAATAATTTTTTTTGTTACACCATCAGATACAACAAAAAAGAATGTGCTGAGGCACATTCTTTTTTGTTTCATCCAATATGAGATGCATTTTTGTTATCCGGCATCCGGAATCTGTCGCCCCTCCACATCCATCGTATAATTCTCTTTATAGATTAGGTCAGATACCTTCACGAATTCATACCCCTTGCCTTCCAGCGTAGAGATGAGCGTATCCAGCGCCTGCGCGGTGTACTTGGCACCGTTGTGGCACAGGATGATGGAGCCGTTGCCCAGATGCTTGTGGTTGCACACAGTGTCGACGATGGAGTCCACACCGTAGTCCTTCCAGTCGAGAGAATCCACATCCCACTGAATACTGTAGTAGCCAAGAGAGGTGGCTGTCTGAATGACTTCATTGGAGTAATCACCGTAGGGCGGCCGAAACAGCGTCATCTCATAGCCGGTCAGATTTTTTACCTTGTCATGAACTTCCATGATCTCAGACTTCATTTGATCCGTGCTAAGCTGACTCATATTTTTGTGGTTTTCGCTGTGGTTTCCGATGTCGTGTCCGGCGGCAAGAATCGCTTT
>JALELN010000027.1 GCA_022771765.1 Lachnospiraceae bacterium
ATATTCACGATGGTCGTGTAATTATCCGATAACAAAGAAGACTCCTCGGTATCTACCGTCACATCGCTGATCATAGTTGCCAGAAACTGGTCTCCGCCGCTGCCCCGGTACATAATTACATCTTTCTGCAGCTTTTGCATCTGCTCGATCAGCCCCTGATAATCTTCTCCGTTTTCAAAATTTTCCAAATCGGCTGTCGCAAAGATCGACGGGTCACTGCACGCATCCGAAACCTTTAAATTCGACGCTGTCAGACGATAATAACTGTCTCCGTTTGAGCGGATCACATCGTTGTCCGCATCCGCAAACCCCAGCTCTGTTCCCTGTACACTGTCTGCGACAAAAAATGACTGCATCGGATTTTTGTAAAGATCTACTCCTGTGTGCTGAATATCATTAAAGGCTTTCGTAAATGCACGCAAAAACTCATTCATCTGAGACTGGTAATAGCAGATTCCCTTGTAATCCACGGAGTTGCCCACCGATGCCTCCCTGCCCACAGTGGAAGGAAGCCCCGTCGTCTCGGAACTGATCGTAAAGGAAAATTTGGTCTCACCGCTTGGCAGCGTCTGCATCATAAAGGATGAGTAGGTATACTCCCGGTTGCCAAGCGTGAGTACGCCCTCACTTGGCAGATTCATCGCAAGCTCTGATTTGATATTGCAGTCCGAGATCACCACCTGTCTGCCTGATACACGCTCAACCTTTCCGCTGAAATTTCCATGATTGTTGCCATCGCGAAGCTGCATGAGCGCTTTCAGGCTTCCCGTTGCGAGGGCACTGGTTGCAGGAAACTCCACGTGATTGTCAGACCATCGGATATCATACAATCCCTCTGCATCATTCTGATTATCCTTGTATTCCCTTGCCACACATTCCAGTTCGCGGTAATGATTGCCGTCAACCAGCTCCAGACCATTGATTTTGATCGTGTAATTTGTTGCTCCGGTATACATGTCCGGATAATTGCTGTTAATGACCTTCGTCTCCTGCACATCCACTGCCACCATTGTTGAAAGCTGATCCACAAGCATTGCGCGCTGATCGCGCATGTCGTTGGCGTAGGAGCCGTTGATCTCCACATCATTGATCTGATCATTCAGAAGGGCAATCTTCTGAGCGATGGAATTGATCGTGTCCACGGTCGTGTTGATCTGTTCGTTGAGATCCTCCTGTACACTTTTCAGTCCGTTGGAAACGGTATTGAAATAGCTGCACAGCTTTTGTGCGCCGCTGATCACCTGATTGCGGTAGGAAGTGTCTGCCGCATGTCCCCGCAGGGAATCAATGTCATTGAAAAAATCCGCATAGATCGTTGCAAATCCCTTCATGGTACTGTCATCCTGAAAGTAATTCTGCAGCTGATCCATATACTTTACTTTCTCATCATATTCAGCCTGATAACCGCTGTATTGCCAGAATTTATTATCATAATACTCACTGCGCAGCTGCGTCACTGACTCTGCGGATACACCGGTACTCAATGTGCCGTATTCCGTATAGCTTCGCAGCGCGTTGTTCGCCTTCATATTTGTGACCTGCTTCGTGTAGCCTTTTGTATCAACATTAGAGATGTTGTTTGCAACTGTATTCGCAGATGCCTGATAGGCGCGCAGCCCGGATGTCGCAATCGATAAACCAAAAAATGTACTAGCCATAGCTTACGCTCCTTTCCTTAAAGTCCTGATACCAACAGCTCTATCATATCCGAAACCGTCTGAATATATCGGCTGGCCGCATTGTAAGCGTTCTGATATTTAATCATGCTTGCCAGCTCCTCATCTGTAGACACTCCGGTCACCTGCTGACGTTTGTTGTCAATGGCTGACACAGAGCTGTCCAGCGTATTCGCTGTAGACTCATAGGTAGATCCGGCAGATGCAATCCCGCCGATCATCTCTGTATAATATTCGCTAAAACTGAAGGTTGCCGCCGAACCGGGATAGATCTTCAGCGTCTTTGTCGTCCACAAATCCGATATCTGTGCACCCATCCCATAATCAATCTCGTGGGTGTCCTTTGTCAGATGTGGAAATAAATCTGCCTGATTTTCAAGGTCGTCATTCACGCCCAGCGAAGTCAGTGTATACTGTGTGGACGTATCCAGCACATAGTCCGGATTGAGCACATAATATGATTTCCCGGAAATAAACTGCTTAATATATTTCTGGTTATCCTTGGTATCCCACTGCTCGTAAGGACCTTCCTCGCTTCGCAGGGGCGTGTCATCAGCCGCGTTGTAATCCGTGCGCACCACATAACCATTCCCCTTTGTCTCATCCCAGATCTGATAATCCTTGCCCGCCAGTGTTACCGTCTTACAGTCAAACGTATCTTCTTCATTGTAGATATACCACGTCTTTCCGGTCGTATCCGTGACTTCTGTATATCGCTCCGGCACGCCATTTCTCGTAAACAGCTCTCTGGGCGGGATCTTTAAATCTGAACCGAGTCTGCAGTTATCTGCATCCAGCACCTTGACATTTTTATACTGTGTGATGCTGTAAGTTCCGTCTGTATTCTCTGTGCGCACCTCAAAAGAAGCTCTTGTATTGGGTGCCAGCACCTCATTGATCTGTGTGGCGATCCCGTGAATAAGCACATCCAGCTGTGCCTCGGACTCTTCCATCACGGACATTCCAACGGTATTCGCATAGGTTTGCGGATCCGCGCCCTCAAGATACGCGAAATTTTTAACGCCCTCTCCGCGTGCCTGTACCAGCGCCTTGATCTCTCCAATATCCGTATTGTTCTCAGATGAAATCGGAACGGAAAAATCAAAGAGATTCGTGTACTGCTCATTGGCCTCGTTTGACAAATACGGCCAGTAGGCATTGACGTAACCCGTTGCGCGGTCGACCTGTTTGCCGACCTGGTACATATGCGCTTCATCCACAAAATACTGGCCTTCCAGTTTGACTGTAACAATACCTGTGGAATCCTCCGTATAAGACATATTTACCAGTGCACCCAGCTCATCCAGCGCGCTGTCGCGGGCATCCCGCAGATCATATGCCGTCTCTACACCGCCGCCTTCAATACTCTGGATTTGTAAATTTAAATCATAAATCTGCTTGCCCAGCTCATTGACACGGTCAATGTCATTGGAAATCTGTATATTTATTTGTGACTGATACGTGGATAAACTTGAATATATCGCATTCGCGCGAGTGAGAAGCAGGTTGGAGCGCTGAATCACCAGACTCTGATTCGTCATATCCGACGGATCCTCCGCGAGCATTTCAAACGCAGACCAAAGACTGCTGTTTGAATCCCGTTCACTTCCGGAACCCATCAGAACATCCTTAAAGGCTGTTCCCTCCAACTCCTGATATAGACTCTGCACCTCGTCAATCGCATTATAGTAGGACGAATAGTAAGACTGTCGTCCCGCTTCAGATCGATATGTCTTATCTAAAAAAACATCCCTGGCATGTACGATATCACCAATCCCTACACCAAGGCCTACTTTCTGCGTACTGACTGCAGCATACCCAAAGGTATTATAATTTTTATCCGCAAAGAGAACCTGCTGTCGAACATAACCTGCTGTGTTTACATTCGCAAGGTTGTTTGCAGATGTGTTAATGGCATTCTGCGCCGACCGCAGACCACTGCTGCCTACATAGAGCGCTTCCATTCCATTAGCCATAATGATTCCCCCTATCTGTTATTGCTTTGCATCGAAGCCCCGGCTTCCAAGCAGATCCCCCGTATTCACGGCGGACTTATTGTAGTTTGCCGTCTCCGGAGCCTGTCGCATGCTGCGAAACAGATTCAGGTCAAATTCCAATAACTCCATGGACTGACGAAGCAATGCCTGATTCGTGCGATTAATCTGCTTTAACTCATCCATGGTCTGTTTCAGTTCGGTACGGACTGCAGCAAGTCTTTCCTGCAACGCCGGCTGGCCCGCCAGCGTCTCCTCCAGCATGGAAACCTTTAATTCCTCCGGCTCTTTGTTCAGGACAACCGCGATGTCATTCATAATACGCGCCCGCTTTGACTCCAGACTCTGAATCCCGTTTGAGACTTCCTCCTGTCCGGCAGTCAGACGCTCCACGGAAGGAACATCCGACTCGATCAGTGCTTCTCTCAAATCCCCGGACAACTCGATCAGTTTTTTGTATTCGACTGTTTCCTGTTCCAGAACCTGTGTCAGGTCATCCATCAAGCTTGCCACGTTTCCGCTACCTCACTAATACAATTCGTTGTACTTTTCTAACAATTTACTTGCAAAATCTCCAGCATCAACCTGATAGTTCCCGGAATCAACCTTAGTTTTCAGCTCTGCGACTTTATCTTCCCTGATGTCTGAAGCATTTGCGACTGCCTGTTTTGCGATCTGAAAATCCCGTCCGGCACGTGAGATCTGCAGCTGATCCTGAAAGCTTACAGGTTTCTTTGTCGCGCTTGTGCGGGCAGGCTTGCTACTGTTATAGATCGCAGCCACCTGATTATATGCATCTATACGCATAACGGCATCTCCTTTCTGTACTGTTCGATTCTCTCACAGTCCAGAAGATGCAAAAATCCATTTAAAATTGCTCCGCAATGGGATTTTTGCACCCCTGAATCATGTTCTCACGATCTCAGCAGCAAGTGCTTCGATCTGATTTCTACAGTACCATTCTCTTCCCTGATACACTATTTATCGGAGGAATCTCAGAAAACATTAGAGGATTTTTGAATTTTTTTGCAGACGCAAAAACGGCAAAAACGGGAGCCTTACAGCTCCCGCCTTTCCTTACAAACCTCTATGACAAACGTATATCCGTCAATGAGCTTCCGATCACATACGCACGGTCCGGCGTAAGGTCTTCGACAGCCACACACACCTGTTTCTCTTCGCCGGCCTTTAAAAATACTTTCTCAAAGCCCATCAGTTCCTTAACCGGCGCATCCTCGCCGTCTTTTGCGAGACGATACACCTGAACGGTCTCGCTTCCGTCCACACTGCCTGTATTCTTCACATAGCAGCGGATCTGCCTGTTCTCCGGGTCTGTCTCCATATCGCGATAAGCAAACGTCGTATAGGACAGTCCAAAGCCAAAGGGAAACTGCGGCTCTACACCGAATTTTTCATTATAGCGGTAGCCGACGTATCTGCCCTCCTTGTAGGCAACGGTCTTCCCGCCCGGAAACTCGCCGAGCGCATGGGCAGAGCAGTCTGTATGCGTTTTATAAAAGGTCTCCGGCAGCTTTCCACTGGGATTCACCTCACCGAGCAGCACTTCCGCCAAGGCATTTCCGCCCTCCATGCCGGCATACCAGCCCCACACCAGCGTCTTTGCCTGATCGATCCACGCACCCATCTCCACCGGACTTCCTCCGATCAGAACGACGATCATGTCAGGTTTTACCGTCAAAAGTTCTCGGATCAGCTCATCCTGCTCATAGGGAAGCTTCATATCCTTTCTGTCATTTCCCTCGCTGTCGTGATCGTGATTCAGTCCGCCGACATAAATGACCGTCTCATACTCTTTTGCAAGGCGCACGGCTTTCTCCCGCAGCTCCTGCCGCTTCTTCGCCAGCTCCCGCGAGATCTGCGCGGCTTCCTTCGTTGCTCCGCCGCCGCCCTCTAAGCTCTTTTCCTGCCAGTTGGCACCCGTTTCCTCCTGCTTTTCCTCCCGGCAATATCCCGGTGTGTAAGCGACCTCCACATTTCCGCCCAGATGCATTTTCAGGCCCATCAGTGGTGAAATCTCATACAGTGCCTTGATCTCCGCGCTTCCACCGCCATTTGAATGGATGCACTCAGCGTTTTCTCCCACAAGAAGTACCCGGTGCAGCTTTTCTTTGCACAGCGGAAGCCGGTGATCCTCATTTTTCAGAAGAACCACGGATTCCCTCGCCACCTCCAAAGCAGCCTTGCGGTGCTCCGGAGTGTTGTAGGCACCGGTCTTTCTCTTTCCGTCTAACATGTGCAGACGCATCATGAGAATCAGAATACGCGCGACCTTTTCATCGATCACCTTCTCATCAATCTCGTCCGCTTCGATTTTCTGTTTTAAAGGGTTTGCCAGAAAATAATCATCAAAATCAGGTGTCACGGACATCTCGATATCCAGTTCGGAATTTGCGGCTTTTTCGGTATCATGTACCGCGCCCCAGTCGGAAATGACTACCCCGTCATAGCCCCACTCTTCCCGAAGGACCTTGCGCAACAGGAAATCAGACTGACAGCAGTGCTCACCGTACAGCTTGTTGTAGGCTCCCATGATTGTATAAGAGCCGCCTTTTTTCACAGCGTCGTAGAAGGCAGGCAGATATATATCGCGTAATACCGACTCATCAATCTCAACATCTACCCACAGACGCTCTGTCTCCTGATTGTTCGCCGCAAAATGCTTGACACAGGCAGCCACGTCCCACTGCTGAACCCCCTGGATATAAGCGCTGGCCAGCTCGCCTGTCAGATAGGGATCCTCGCTGAAATACTCAAAATTTCTTCCGCACAGCGGACTTCTCTTGATATTGACACCCGGAGCTAAAATCACGTCCTTACCCCGGCCTCTTGCCTCTTCGCCCAGTACGCTTCCGGTCGTTTTCGCAAGCTCGCGGTTCCAGGTTGACGCCAATGCGCTATTGCAGGGCAAATAGGTGACATAATCATCACTATAGCCGATGGTCTTCCAGTGGGCCGGCTCAAATTCATTTCTGACACCCATCGGGCCATCCGACATCCGAAGCGGCGAAATGCCCAGCCGCTCCACTCCTTTGGTCTGGAACAGCTGCACGCCGTGAATCATTCCGATTTTTTCATCCAGCGTCAGCTTCCTTACGATCTCATCTGCTTTTTTCTTCATTTCTGATTTAGAATCTGAATTGATACATGCTCCCATGTCCACCTCTCTATACTTCCAAAATCACTTCCTGACCGGCATCAGTAATGGAAACGATACTGTCGGTCCCATCAATCTCCAGCTTCGCACCGGCTGCGCTCTTCAGAGCGCAATTGACAAAGCGCATCTCTACATTTCCGGTTCCCTGTCCGCGATAGGTGATCTTGTCTCCGTTTTTCTCAAGGTTCACCTTCAAAATCTCGGCATTGTTCTCATATACGATCGTCTCCGCCTGATTCTTCAGTTCAAATACCTTCAGCTGAACCTTTCCGGCATAGGAATCTGCTGCCCTCTTTAATCCGAAGCATACCGGAAGAATCGTGTTTTCACGTACCCAAAGCGGAATGGAAAGATAATCGTGGTGCTCCTTTCTCCACGTTCCGCCGGCCGCGGTTTCTCCATTCAGATAATTGGTCCAGGTTCCCTCAGGAAGATAATACTGCGCCTCGCCCCGGTCATTAAAGATCGGCGCAACCAACAGACACTCACCGAGCATATACTGTCTGTCCAAATACAGACAGGTCGGGTCATTTTCATATTCCAGTACCATACTGCGCATCATAGGTACGCCCACACGTGAGGTCACCACCGCGCTGCTGTACAGATACGGTGTCAGAGACAACTTCAGCTTCGTAAAATAGCGAACAACATCAACCGCCTCATCGTCATATGCCCACGGCACACGGTAGGAAGTGCTTCCGTGGAAACGGCTGTGGGAAGACAACAGTCCGAAGGCAGCCCAGCGCTTGTATACATCCGGTGTGGAAGTGTTCTCAAAGCCTCCGATATCATGGCTCCAGTATCCGAAACCGGACATGGTCAGAGACAGTCCGCCCCGCAGGCTCTCTGCCATTGCCTCGTAGTTTGACCAGCAGTCGCCGCCCCAGTGAACTGGGAACTTCTGACCACCGGCTGTGGCGGAGCGGGCAAATAATACTGCTTCGCCTTTACCCTTTTTGCGCTCCAACAGCTCATAAACCGTTTTATTATATAAATATGTATAGTAATTGTGCATCTTCATCGGATCGGAGCCGTCGTAGTACTCCACGTCATCCACCGGGATCCGCTCGCCGAAGTCTGTCTTAAAGCAGTCTACGCCCATGTCCAGCAGCACTTCGAGCTTTTCCTGGAACCATGCGGCTGCTGCCGGATTCGTGAAATCCACCAGCGCCATGCCCGGCTGCCACATATCCCACTGCCAGACATCACCGTTTTTGCGCTTGACAAAGTAGCCCTTTTCCATACCTTCCGCAAACAGCGCTGACTCCTGCGCGATATAGGAGTTGATCCAGACGCAGATCTTTAATCCTTTCTCCTTGATGCGGCGCAGCAGCCCCTCCGGATCAGGAAATACACGGCTGTCCCAGACAAAATCACTCCAGTGAAACTCCTTCATCCAGAAGCAGTCAAAGTGGAACACTTGAAGCGGAATGCCGCGCTCCTCCATACCGTTGATAAAACTCATGACCGTCTCTTCATCATAATTTGTTGTAAATGATGTAGACAGCCACAGACCGAATGTCCACTGCGGCGGCAGGGCAGGCTTTCCGGTCAGATCCGTGTAATGCTCCAGCACTTCTTTCATGGTCGGTCCGTTGATGAAAAAGTAGTCCAGACTCTCACCCGGAACCGAAAACGCTACCTTGGATACCTGCTCGGTTCCCACCTCAAAAGACACCTTCTCGGGATGATTAACAAATACACCGTAGCCGCGGTTTGTAAGATAAAACGGTACATTCTTATAAGACTGGTAAGTACTTGTTCCGCCATCTTCATTCCAGATATCCACGCTTTGTCCGTTTTTATTAAATGCGGTAAACCGCTCGCCCAAACCGTACACCTGCTCGCCGACAGACAGACTCAGTTGCTCACGCATATAGGCATCCGCGCTGCCTTTGTCGTAAGCATAGCCCTTCCAGTCTGTTTTCATATACGCCAGATCACGTCCGGTGCTCTTTGAAATCACTTCCCCGTTCCGTTCGAAAGTCATCGAAAAATTTTCCTTCTCTACAACGAGAGAAAGACTGCCGCTCGTAACGCGAATCGCCTTGTCGTCTTCATCGACTGAAAGAACCGCGCCCTCCTTTACATGCTCCAGTTCAAATTCCGGTCCTTTCTTGCATACGCCAAGATGATGACTTGTCTTAACCCGTAGTACTTCCGGAATCGGCGATGTGACCTCTATCGTCAGATTGATTCCGCCAAGCGTATCTCCACGCCGAAGAATACGTGTCGTGGGCGCAAGAATTGTCACCTTTTTTTCCTCTTTTTTTACAAAATACACCTGCTGGGGAGCAAAACACTCACAGCCTTCCTTCTGCAGCCAGCATCCATTTGCAAATTTCATACCGTTCTACCTCCGTACATTTTACTTTTTTTGATCATACAGCTTTTTACAGTTACGTTTAAAAAGGAACACACCCGATAACCGGATGTGTCTCTTATAATTCATTTTTAAAATATTTAGATTTTAAAACACCATTTTAATTCTTAATTTAAGTCCTTAACGGAATGACCTTCTAGGACCCTTCCTCCAATCATGATGACTTGAATCGGTGTTGATTTGGGTTCCTCAATCAGGCTGATCAGACTCCTCGCCGCCTCAGATCCGATGCGCTCCGTGTCCTGCTTTAAGGTCGTGAGTTTCGGTTCAATGTGCCTTGCCGCCGGAATTCCGTCATAACCCACCACTGAAATATCCTCCGGTATGCGAAGCCCTCTCGCCTGAATAGCATTCATCCCGCCATAGCTGGCGAAATCATCCGGATAAAGAATACAAGTCGGCGGCTGCGGCAGATCCAAAAGCTCCAGTGTCCGTTTAAATGTCTCCTTTGTATTCCGGTAGGCCGCTTCCAGAATATATTCTTCCGGAATCTCAAGCCCCAGATCTTTTGCTGTCTTATAAAAAGAAGTGAGACGGCTTTGTGTAACCGCGGAATCCGCGCCATGAATATACGCGATCCTGCGATGCCCCTTATCATAGACGTATGTGAGAAGCTGGTTCATTCCGTTCACATTGTCCGATACGACTGCCATCCGGTTATTGAAAATATAATCAATCGTCACAACCGGTATATCACTTCGGGCAAGCTCCATGATTTCAGGATCATGAAAATCAATGCATGCTACCACCACTCCGTCAACGCCTCTGTGCTTCGCATGCTCCAGATAAGACATCCGGTTTCTGTCACTCTTGGAACAATTGATAAATGTAATATCATATCCGTACTCCTCTGCAGTACGCTTGAAGCTGTCCAGCACATAAGAAAAATAATCGTGTGTCAGCCCGCTTCTCGCCTCATCCACAAACAGAACCCCTATGTTATAAGTACGATTTGTCTTCAGCGCCTGTGCGGCTGAGTTGGGAAAATATCCCATCTCCTTTGCAGTCTGCCTGATCCGTTCCTTGGTCTTTTCACCGATGTCTCTGTGATCATTCAATGCCTTGCTAACGGTTGCGACAGATACTCCGCATGCTGCTGAAATATCCTTCATGGAAACCATAACCGTCAACCTCCCCGGATAATTCTAAAGCTTTGCTGCTGATCTGCGTTGAAATTGTATAATTGCATTATTATATCATTCTTAATCGTTTTCGTGTCTCATATTACAATAATTTGAATATTTTTGCAATTATATTTTCCCCGTTTTTATGCAACTTACACATATTTGTGAAATATTTACAGTTTTCAAGTATTATTTTTGACACTTTCTAACAAACCAAAAGCCATTTTAAGCAAAATATATTGACTTTTACTTAAACGTTTTCTATACTAGGTTCATATATACATGGAGTTCTTGGCCATTGCCAAAGAAACGCTGTAAAAAAGCACTTTTGCAAATGGTTACGAACCGCAAAAAACTATTATTTTAGAAGAGGAGAACGCTATGAAATTCGGCTATTTTGACGACGCGAACAAAGAGTACGTAATCACTACCCCGAAAACACCGCTGCCCTGGATCAACTATCTGGGCTGTAATGAATTTTTTTCATTGATTTCCAATACCTGCGGCGGTTATACCTTCTACAAAGACGCAAAATTGCTGCGTATTACCCGTTATCGCTACAATGATGTACCGGGTGATATCAACGGCAAGTATTTTTACATAAAAGATGGTGACACTGTCTGGAATCCCGGCTGGAAGCCCACGCAGACAGAACTTGACAGCTATGAATGTCGTCACGGTATCGGCTACAGCCGCTTTACAGGTTCCAAAAATCAGGTAGAGGCATCCGTTCTGACTTTCGTACCAATGAATGACAACTGTGAGATCAGTCAGGTCAAGCTGACCAACAACAGCGCAGAAACAAAGACGTTAAGCCTGTTTTCTTATGTGGAGTGGTGTCTGTGGAATGCAGATGATGATGCCAAGAACTTCCAGCGCAACTTAAGTATCGGTGAAGTGGAAGTCATCGGATCTACCATTTATCACAAAACCGAATACCGTGAACGCCGCAATCACTATGCGGTCTACTCTGTAAACGCGACCGTAGACGGCTTTGATACCAGCCGCGACGAATTCTTAGGCGCTTACCGCGGCGCAGACAAACCGATCGCTGTGGAAGAGGATGCCTGCAGAAATTCCATCGCGAGCGGATGGTCACCAATTGCCTCTCACCAGATCAAGCTGACACTGGCTCCCGGTGAGTCCAAGACTTTCGTCTTTGTATTGGGATATGTAGAAAATCCTGAAGATGACAAGTGGGAGAAGCCCGGTGTCATCAACAAAAAACCGGCGAATGCCCTGCTGGCAAAATACCAGACAGACGCAGATGTAGAGAAAGCCTTTGCAGAGCTCAATGCTTACTGGGATGAACTGTTGTCCAAGTACCACATCGAGTCCTCAAACGATAAAGTAAACCGCATGGTCAACATCTGGAACCAGTATCAGTGTATGGTTACATTTAATATGTCCCGCTCCGCTTCCTACTATGAATCCGGTATCGGACGCGGCATGGGCTTCCGTGATTCCTGCCAGGATCTGTTGGGCTTCGTGCATCTGATTCCCGACCGCGCAAGAGAACGTATCATTGATATCGCTTCCACACAGTTCCAGGACGGCAGTGCTTATCATCAGTACCAGCCTCTGACGAAAAAAGGAAATTCCGACATCGGAAGCGGCTTTAACGATGACCCGCTGTGGCTGATCGCCGGAACAAGTGCCTACGTGCGTGAGACCGGAGATACCTCCATTCTGACCG
The DNA here is from genome assembly GCA_022771765.1 of Lachnospiraceae bacterium. GTDB lineage: Bacteria > Bacillota > Clostridia > Lachnospirales > Lachnospiraceae > W0P33-017. Next base: position 12,049 of record JALELN010000027.1, read on the forward strand.
AGCAGGTACCTTTTGACAACGACATGTCTGTCGCACAGCCTCTGATGGAGCACTTAAAGCGCTCTTTAGACTATATTATCAACCACAAGGGTCCCCATGATCTGCCACTCATTGGACGCGCAGACTGGAACGACTGCCTGAACTTAAACTGCTTCTCCGAGCATCCGGGTGAGTCCTTCCAGACATTTGGTCCGAGCGAAGGTCCGGTTGCAGAATCTGTATTTATCGCAGGTATGTTCGTAAAATACGGTGAGGAGTACGCTCAGCTGTGTGAGCTGATGGGTGATAATGCCGAGGCTGCACGCGCACGCGAGGAAGTCAAGAAAATGTACGATGCCATCTTAAAGGACGGCTGGGACGGCGAGTGGTTTGTACGTGCCTATGATGCATATAGCCACAAAGTTGGTTCCAAGGAATGCGAGGAAGGCCAGATCTACATTGAGCCACAGGGCTTCTGTGTACTGGCAGGTGTCGGCGTGGAAGAAGGTCTGGCAGAGAAAGCTCTCGACTCCGTTAAGGAGCGACTGGATACCAAGTACGGTGTCATGATTCTGCAGCCCGCATACACCAAGTACCATTTAGAGCTTGGTGAGGTTTCTTCTTACCCGCCGGGATACAAGGAGAATGCAGGTATTTTCTGCCACAATAACCCTTGGGTTTCCTGCGCCGAGACGGTGATCGGACGCGGCGACCGCGCATTTGAGATTTATCAGAAAACATGTCCTGCCTATGTGGAAGAGATCTCCGAGATTCACCGCACAGAGCCGTATGTCTACTCACAGATGGTAGCCGGCGCAGACGCGAAATTCCACGGCGAGGCAAAGAACAGCTGGCTGACCGGTACGGCGGCATGGACCTTTGTGAATATCTCACAGTACATTCTGGGTCTGGCTCCGACACACAAGGGTCTTTCCATCAACCCCTGTGTACCGAAGGATTTCGGTGACTTTACATTGACCAGGAAGTTCCGTGAAGGTACTTATGAGATTAAGGTAACAAACCCTGACCATGTTGAGAAAGGTATCAAGAGCATCACTGTTGACGGCAAGCCGATCGATGGATGTGTGATTCCTTACGAGAAGGGTAAAACCGACTATAAGGTAGAAGTTGTTATGGGATAAATTAGACAAAAAGAGAGATACATTTTCTGCTCAATTGCCCTTTCTCTCGTCAAGCTCGGACGGGCAAAATCGCAGATAAATGTATCTCTCCTTTTTCATACACTTTCTTTTTGTTTAAACTACAATTTCTCCTGCGAGGATCTTCTTGTAATCCTCATAGTTCTTCTTCAGCAGGTTCGGCGTGTCCAGCTCATAAGGGCATTTCTTACGACAGGCGCCGCACTCCAGACAGCCTTCGATCTTCTTCATCTCTGCCTGCATTTCCGGTGTCAGCCATGCCTCGGACGGTGCCCTGCGCAGCATAAGTGACATGCGCGCGCACTGATTGATCATGATACCCGCCGGGCACGGCATACAGTAGCCACAGCCACGACAAAACTCGCCCGTCAGCTCCGCGCGTTCCTTCTCGATAAACGCCTTCCGCTCATCATTAAGCTCCGGCTCCTCATCCATAAATGCCAGCCAGTCCTCCAGCTCGGACATCCGCTGCACGCCCCAGATCGGAATCACATTGTCAAACTGCAGCATAAACGCCATAGCAGCAGGAGCATTGTTGATCAATCCGCCGGCCAGTCCCTTCATTGCGATAAATCCCATGTTATGCTTTTTGCATTCCCCTACCAGAGCAATCTCCTCATCGGAGGACAGATAACTTAACGGATACTGCAAGGTCTCATACAATCCGGACTCGATGACCTCCTTTGCGATGCCGAGTTTGTGTGTCGTGATACCGATATGACGGATCTTTCCTGCCGCCTTCAGTTCCTGCATACATTCATACATCCCGGTACCGTCACCGGGCTTATAGCATTGGTTGACACAATGGAACTGGTAGATATCCACATAGTCAAGTTCCATGTTGCGAAGGCTCGTTGCAAACTGCTCCCGCACCTGTTCTGGTGTGGCAGCAGCTGTTTTTGTGGCAATAAATACGTTTTCCCGTTCTGCCCCAAAGCCATGAAATGCCGCGCCAATCTTCTCCTCGCTGTCACTATAGGCGCGCGCGGTATCAAAAAAGCGCATACCACCCTCATAGGCGCGACGTAATATGGTTGCCGCCTCCTCCGTGCTGATACGCTGGATCGGCAATGCGCCAAAACCGTTCTGAGGCACAGTAATTCCGGTACTTCCCAGAGTAATGCTTCTCATACGTTTTCTCCTTTAGTCTCAGATCTCATAATCCAGGCACGCACGTGTTGCCGTGTAAGGGCGCACCTTACTGTCCGCCACTGCCACATGCTCGGGGTGTGTCGAATATCCCTTCAACGCCTGCGCACTCTCAAACGTGGAATCCAGCATCAGATCCGCCGTAGAGCTCGCAAGGCCGTTCGTGTTCACGTGAATCTCCAAAAGCCCTGGGATCTTTCCTGCCAGCGACTCCAGCCCCTCCTTGATACCTGCTTTGATACGCTCCTTTTCGTCTGCGTCAAATTCGTCCTTTAATGTCCATAAAATCACATGCTTTACCATAGTTGTCTCCTCCGGCATTTTTTCTGTGGGTTTATTTTACTCTTTTTCCCGCAGAATTACAACTGCCAGCCATCGTCTACTGCAATTCTTCCATCACGCTCATATATGCCGGACGGATGATCTTATCCATACAGATCAGCTCCTCAATCCGATGTGCGCTCCAGCCGACGATTCGCGCAATGGCAAAGATCGCCGTGTACAACTCCTGCGGAATTCCCAGCATGTCATATACAAACCCACTGTAAAAGTCTACATTCGGGCTGACACCCTTAAAAATACGCCGTTTCTCTGCAATGATCTGCGGTGCCAGCTCCTCAATATTCTGATATAGCTCCAGATCCTTCTCACGGCCCTTTTCTCTGGCAAGCTCCTCCACATAAGACTTAAATACCCGCTCACGCGGATCTGACAAAGAGTACACGGCATGACCCATACCATAAATAAGACCCTTTCCGTCAAAGGCTTCTTTATTTACAATCTTTTCCAGATATGCACGCACCTCGTCCTTATCAGCGTAATCGCTCACATGCTCCCGGATATTACTCATCATTTCCATGACCTTAATATTCGCACCGCCGTGCTTGGGTCCCTTCAAGGAGGACATCGCTGCGGCCATCGTTGAGTAGGTGTCTGACCCGGAGGATGTCACCACTCTGGTCGTAAATGTTGAGTTATTACCGCCACCGTGCTCCATATGCAAAATCAATGCGGTATCCAGCACCTTCGCCTCAACCTTCGTGTATTTTTTATCCGGACGAAGCAGCATAAGCAGATTTTCCGCAGTTGACAGATCCGGATCGGGATGATGGATAAACATACTCTGATCCTTCTCATAGTGGTTATAGGCATTATATCCGTACACTGCCAGTAGCGGAAATTCACTGATCAGCTGTATGCACTGTCTGAGTGAATTCGCGACACTCGTATCCTTTGCCTTCGGATCGTAGGATGCAAGCGTCAGGATGCTTCGCGTCATGGAATTCATAATGTCCTCCGAAGGAGCTTTCATAATCACGTCACGTGTAAAATTCGTCGGAAGCGTCCTCACTTCTCCCATGAGAGCACGAAATTCTGCTTCCTGTTCCGCTGTGGGAAGCTGTCCCATAAGCAGCAGATAAGCAATCTTTTCAAATCCCATCTCCTCCGGGCCAAGATCATTGATCAGATTTTCAACCCGATAACCACGATACCACAACTGCCCATCGCACGACTCTTTTTTTCCATCCACAATCTTTGATGAGACAATCTTCGAAATATTCGTAAGCCCGGTCAGCACACCATTTCCGTTTTCATCTCTCAAACCACAATTGACGCCATACTCATCATACAGGCGTCGGTCAATGGCATCGTGCGCACGACACATGCTTTCCTGTCTGTTTGCGTATTCCTCAATCGATTTCATCATCCGCATTTCCCTCCTGTAATCCGCTGATTTCTCCTGCCTCTTCCATTTTTTCAATCTCGCTGGTCATCACCGTCTCCATCTCTTTCATCTGATGTAAGAGATGGATCAGATGATCCCGCCCGAAACTGTCTATCACCCGGCCGTAGAACTGCTTAACGATAGTCTCCTGCTCCGCCAAAAGCTTCTTTCCCGCCTCAGTGATCGTCACATACGTTCCTTCCTTACCGCTGCCGTCATGTGACCATGTCACTAATCCACGATCTCTGAGATCTCCCACCATCTTGGAGGTCTGCCGCATCGACAGCTGCATTTTCTCCGACAGCTCCTTCAAATACGTCCGCTCGCCGTAAATTGAGGAAATCTCTTCATCCTGCGCAATACTGTAGAGCGCAATATACTCGGGGATTCGAATCTGTTTAAACAGACTGCGGATCTTGCCCTTGTCCATCATATAGCGCCGGTAAGTAAACTCATGGGACAGCCTCTCCAGCTCCGCTTTATCAATCGTCTTGCTTGTTTTCTCCATGCAATCAGTCCTTTCCGCTTATGCCTGTTAGCACTCTTTCTCATCGAGTGCCAAGACATGTATAAAAAATATATGCTCCCTGTGAAGCATATACTTTAAAATGAAACTACTATATATTTTACACTCTTTTTTCCGGTTTTACAACCCTGTCAATTATAAAAAAACTATAAATTTTATGATTCCCCGCGGTTAACAATATAGATTCCACCGCATACGAGTGCCAGCGAGATGATGCACATCACGCCGAGGCTGCCCGCCTCCCGCAAAAAGACGGCAGAAAGGATCACGCCAAACACCGGATTCATAAACCCGAATACCGCCACGCGGGAAATCGGATTATATTTTAACAGCATCCCCCACAGAGAATATGCTACAGCCGATACAACAGCGAGATACACAAGCATTGCGATGCCCGCCGGAGTTACCGTCACCAGACGTCCGCCAAACAGCATGCCGCAGGCAATCATAATCAATCCTCCGCAGACGAACTGCCAGCCGCTTAAAACAACCGGATCTTCCTCCCCGGAATAGCGTTTCAGACAGACGGAGGAAAATGCATACGCGACCGTAGATAAAAATATACATCCGTCTCCTAGTAATTGAAAGCCACCGATACCCGCATCCCCGGTCAGATTCACCAGCACCACACCTGCAAAACCGATGATGCTTCCAATCATCTTTCGCGCGGTAAGCGGCTCCTGATGAAAAATAAGGCTTGCCACGAGGATCGCGATAAACACATTTACACCTTCAATAATCGATGCCCGGACACCGGATGTATGCGCCAGTCCCACATAGAAAAACAGATACTGCGCCACCGTCTGCAGCATACACAGTTTTAAAATCTTTGTGCCTGAACCTCTCTTCGGAACCAGCCATCTGCGGTTCAACACCGAACCCAGCGCCAGCGCAATGACACCTGCCAGTGTAAAACGCAGTCCCGCAAACAAAATCTGTGTTGCCACTGCATTCGATGGTATATCGAATAACCGGTATCCGATCTTGATGCAGGGAAACGCGCTTCCCCAGAGGGCGCAACAGAGCAGCGCTCCCAGCCATACTACGATCGTTTTTGTCATCATTTGTTCCTGTTTACTCATAGTTATCGTTCCTCTTTTGTAACAGCTCAATACTTTTTTCTCTCAAAACATATATTGATCATATCAGTTCCGTACCTTCACATCCACGATGCAAACATCCGGTTTCTCTACTCCGGAAGCTCCACACGAGGGAGGTTCCACTCGTAATGCGCAGCGAGCAGGCGCAGCACCACCACCAGAAACAGGCTCACAAAAACTGCCAGCCGCAAATATCCCAGTCGCTGTAACACAAGATAGGCAACAGCCCCCGCGATAGATGCCGTCGCATACACATGTTTGCGGAAAATATAGGGCACATTTCCGGCAAATATATCCCGGATCAGTCCGCCACCCACACCTGTAATCACTCCAACAAACAACAACAGTGCGGTTCCGTGCTCCTCCGTCTGCTGCCAGACACCCTGAATACCCAGAATCGTAAACGCACCCAGCCCCAAAGCATCCGAGATCAAAAGTGCCTGATTCCAAAGCACACTATGCAGATTTTCCTTTCTCCGCGAGACAATCACTCCGATCAAAAACGCCACAAATGCCGTGGCAATCGCAATCAGTGCATTGCGCGGATTGCGGAAAGAAGCAGGCGGCAGCTTGCCAATGATCAGATCTCGGATAATTCCTCCGCCAACGGCCGTCACCAGACCCAGCACAAGCACGCCGAGCAGATCCATTTTCTTTTTCATCGCCTCAATAGCCCCGGAGACGGAGAACGAGATCGTCCCCAGGATTTCCAGAAAAAACATCAACTCATCCATATCAATGGTGTTCCTCTAACCAGCGCATTGCCGTGTATGCATACACCGCACTTCCCCCCGCAAGCGCATCCTCATCAAATTTTACCATCGGATGATGCTGCGGATACTGATATCCTTTCTCCGGCTGTCCTGCCGCCAGCGCCAGCATGATGGAAGGGACCTCCTGACTGACATATGCAAAGTCTTCAGACCCGGCTGCTTTGGAAGATGTTCCACCGCCTCCAAGCGCATTCAGCTGTGCGACAGAAAATGCCTTTCCCTCGCCCAGCAGCTCCTTGACATACTTCTCCACCGAAAGAGATACATCCTTATCATTGACAAGCGTCGGGCATCCACTTCCAAATGTCACCTCCGCTTTTGCCCGGAAGGACTGCGCGATTCCCTCGGATACCTCTGTCAGACGCTGCTTTAAGTATGTGCGCGTCTCTTCATCAAAGGTTCGGATACTTCCACCCATTGTAGCCGTGTCGGGAATCGCATTTGCCGCATTCCCGGCATGCATCGTTCCGATGGTCAACACTGCCTGATCTCCCATTGCCAGCTCTCTTGCATGAATTTCCTGCAACGCAATCAAAATATGTGCCGCCGCATTTAACGGATCAATCCCGGTATTTGGCATAGAACCGTGACAGCCCTTTCCCTGCACTTTTATCTCAAAGTAGTCCGCTGCAGGAGCGCTCACGCCGGGTGCAGAAACGATAACAGTCCCTGCAGGGAACGGCATTCCTGCCATCACATGGATCATCAGCGCTGCATCTACCTTCGGGTTGTCAAGAAGCCCCGACTCGATCATGTCATGGGACCCTTCAAAGATCTCCTCCGCCGGCTGGAACATCAGCTTCACAGTTCCTTCAATCTCATCCTCATGCTCTTTTAACAAACGCGCCGCTCCCAGCAGCATCGCCGTATGCATATCATGACCACATGCGTGCATGCATCCGTTTGTGGACGCGAATTCTACTTCTGCCTCCTCGTGAATGGGCAGGGCATCCATATCCGCACGGATCATGAACACCTTTCCCGGCTTTTTTCCACCCGCCAGAGCAATCAGACCTGCCTTCCCACACTCTTTTGGCTCATAACCAAGAGACTCCAGCTCTTTTTTTACATATTCCACGGTATCTTTGATAGCAAATCCGGTACCGGGATGTGTGTGAAGATACCGCCTGTCTGAGATGATCGTCTCACGCATCTCCTGCGCCTCTTGTAACAAACATTCAGCTGTCATATTCATTTTCCTTTCCTAAAAAAGCAGGATCCCCTATGATTCCCATCATAGAAGACCCCCTTTTATTATTATGTATTATCTCTAAAAATCTAAAATTTAAACTTACTTGTCTGTTCGTTCAACTGTATGCTCAAATCGGATAGGACATTTGTCTCATCCTTACATCTATCGATATTTTCTGTCAGTGTATACATGCTTGCGCTTGTCTCCTGCGTAGAAGCAGCATTCTCCTCAGCAATGGCGGCCAGCTGTTCGATCACACTGCTCACACCGTTTTTCAGATTGTTGATGGAACTTGTCTGATCAAAGATCTCCCTGGATGCAACAGATACACTCATCATCTCACGTTTCAGATCGTCGAAGGAAGCCGTTGTCTTCTCTAACCGCTCTGCCTGTTCCTTGGAGGCAGTACTCAGATCATGCATCTTTGCCACGCCCTCCTCGGAGTTTGCAATCAACTCCTGCACAATCGCTTCAATCTGCTCCGCACTGCTTGCAGAATCCTCTGCCAGCTTTCGAATCTGCTCTGCCACAACTGCAAAGCCTCGTCCGCTCTCTCCTGCCCGCGCGGCCTCGATGGAAGCATTCAGCGACAGTAAATTGGTCTGTGAGGCAATATCCTGAATGGCAACAACCGCCTCATTGATCTTTTCCGCAGACTGGTTCGTTCGATCTGTCTGCTCCGTAACTACGTTAATCGTATCAGCTGTCCATTCATTGATGCGCACAAGATCTCCCAGCATGTCCGCAGACTCTGTAGCCAAGGAATTCATCTTCTCGATAGAATTCTCCAGCGACTCCACGCTCGTGCTGTTGGAATCGATCGCGTTTCCAATATCAACAATATGCTCGCTCGCAGTGGATGTCTCCTGTGCCTGAGAAGTACTTCCCGTCGCAATCTCCTCCACTGCAATATTCACATTATCAACCGTCTGGACGATCTCAGAGAATCCCTGAGCAAACTGTGTATTGCTCTCAGAGAGCTTTGCACCCTGACTCTGAATCACGCTGATAATCTCACGCAGCTCATTGTGCAGATTACTGATGGCGCTGGCAATCAGTCCAATTTCGTCCTTACGGTTTGCAAGCACCAGCTCCGCATCGCTCGACCGAAGATCCAGATCCGCCACTCTATCCACAACATTTGTCAACACATGCAACGGTCTGACCTGTCTATTTATCAGCAGACCTCCAACTATCGCAAACAAGATCACAACAATAAGCAACACGCCGATCAGCACATTTCTCGTATGCGTGACAGATTGGAATGCATCGGATTCATCGGCGGTAACAACCAATATGTAATTTCCCTCCGGATTGATATAATAAGAAGCGTATTTTGTCACTCCCTTAAATTCGTATTCCACACAAGCCGGCTCTGCAATCGTTCCTGCACTCAAATCCGCTACCAGCTTCGTGACAACCTCATTCTCTACCGGAGAACCGATCTTCTCTGCGGTCGGATGATAAAGCATCGTTCCATCTGCGGAAACAAGATACGCATAACTGCTGTCCATACCTTCGATCTTTACGTCTGACAGAATCTGCCCCAGTGCTTCGCCGTCACCGAGTATGTCCGCGCCCTTTGTCGCCAGAACCGTATCCATGATATAGCCGTTCGTCTCCGCGGATGAGAGCATGTAACTCTGCACCAGTGACCGGGTGGATTTCTGCGTCTGTTCAACTGAAATCGTCATCAGAAAAACTGCCGCCAGAAGAATCCCTGCCACAAAAAGACTGACCAGCTTGAACATCATGGAATGTACCAGCTTTACTTTTTTCTTTTGTTCCATTTTTTTGAGCCCTCCTTGCCAAATTATGACCTCTCATAAATATTTAGCATCCAAGTAATATATTAGCACAATCTATTTACTTCGTCCATACGAAATGCAGCTGCAAACGGGTTCTTTCCACAAAATAAAGCAAAAAAATTCCGGTTCACAATGAACCGGAATCTCATCACTTCATCTTTTATTAAAATAAATCTACTCTTCCCTGAGTCTTTTCATTGATCACATAATATGCAGATCTCTCCTCAGGCTTTACATATACCTTCATGCTCTTAATGGAAGACAGTCTGTGTCCCTGTGCTGCGTACTCATTTTTAATGCGTTCCACAACAGCCTCAACAGATGCCTCGCCGTTCGGACCATACTGAACAAATACTTCCGGATGAGCTGCTTCCTTCTTCTCAGCCTTTGCCGGCTTATTCTTGCTGCCGACCTTGCGTCCGGGTTTCTTCTTGTCGTCAACCTTAACTTCCTTTTCAGCAGCTTCCTCTTTTTTTGCCGGAGCAGGCTTCTCTGCCTTTACTGCTGCTGCCGCTTTGGTCTCTGCCTTTGCAGCATCAGCCTTAACCTCAGCCTTTACTGCCTCTGCTTTTGTCTCAACTGCCTTTACTGCAGTCTTTACTGCTTCCTTTGTCTCTTCTGCCTTCTTAACTGCCACATTCTTTGCTGTCTCGGTAGTGCTCTTTACGTTTGCCATTGCCGCGTCCTCCTATAAACTGATTTTTGTTTTTAGCTACAAACTAAAAACTTTTCCATTGCTACAAGTGCTTCCTGCTCGTCGCTCCCATCAGCTACGATATTCACAGTCATCCCCCGGGTCGGATTGAATGCCATGATACCCATGATACTCTTTGCATTGATCTTTCGGTTGTCATTCTCTAAGACGATATTGCTGTCAAACTGGCAGGCAACCTGAACCAACTCCGCAATGGGATTTTCATGCTCGCGACTCACATCAGATACTACTATTTCCTTATTACTCATACTCTGGACCCTCTACATACCATGTATTCACATATGTAACTTATCAGCCGTCTGTTTCTGCTGATAATAATTGTCGATAACATGCACAGCATATAACGACACGCTATCTCTTTTATATATACCCTAAAAGTGCCCATTTTTCAAGGCATTTTCGCATTTCTGTTAAAACC
>JALELN010000032.1 GCA_022771765.1 Lachnospiraceae bacterium
ACCACGATCGGAGCATTTGTCTCTTTGATTTTTTGTATTAGTTTGTTAATCATTTTCTCTTTTCCTCACTCTCAAACTGATATACCACATCCCCGCCAATGATCGTCGCATCCACGCGCCCGGTCACCTTTCTGCCATGGAAAGGTGTATTTTTACTCTTGGAAACAAACGTGTTCTTGTCAATCGTGTAGGATGCCTTTGGATCAAAAATAACCAGATCCGCATCCTTTCCCTCGGTGATCGTTCCTGCATCCAGACGCAGCACCTTCGCCGGATTATAACTCATCTTTTCTGCCATCTGCAGTGGGGTAAGCACATCCTTTAACACGAGCTCCGAGTAAGTCAGTGCTGCTGCCGTCTCCAGTCCGACAATGCCGAACGGCGCATCCAGCATGCCCTTATTTTTGTCCGTCGCGCTGTGCGGCGCGTGATCTGTAGCAATACAGTCAATCGAACCGTCCCGCAGTCCCTCGATAAGCGCGTCGCGGTCTGCCGCTGTTCGAAGCGGCGGATTCATCTTATAGTTAACCATCTCCAATCCGGCTTTATTGGCAGGCATAGCAGATAGCGTAGGCGTATCCTCCCCTGCTTTCGCGGGTATCGGCGCATTCGGAATATCATCTGAAGTCAGCGTAAAGTGATGTGGGCAGACCTCCGCAGTCACATGATGTCCAAAGTGCTTGGCCGCGCGCAGCATATCCACCACCTCTTTTGTGGAGCAGTGGCACAGATGAAGCCTTGCACCCGCCTCCGTTGCCAGCAGATAATCACGTGATGCGATCACATTTTCCACCGTATTGTGAATACCCGGCAGACCAAGACGCTTGCAATTCTCGTCTTCATTGATCACACCACCGTTCATCAGCGATTGATCCTCGCAGTGATCCAGAAACGGAATATCCAGCTTTGCGAGCAGATGCATCGCATCTCTGCACAGCTTCGTACTCATAACGGATTTTCCGTCTTCGCTGAAGGCGATCGCCCCATGCGCCGCCATATCTTCCATGTCTGTCAGCCTCTCTCCTTCCATACCTACCGTGACGGCACCTGCCTGATAAATATGCACCGGTGTCACACTCTTTCCTTTATTCAGCACATAACTTAAAACATCTGAATTGTCGACCACAGGCTTTGTGTTTGGCATCGCCATGATCGTCGTATAACCACCCTTTGCAGCTGCTGCCGCACCGGTCTCGATCGTCTCCTTATCAGTCTGACCCGGATCACGCAAATGCACGTGCAGGTCGATAAAACCGGGCATGACATATTTGCCCGTTGCATCTATCGTCTCATCTGCCTTTTCTTTCAACTTTGTCCCGATTTTGTTTACGACACCATCTTTAATATAGATGTCCGCAATTTTGTCTGTACCGGTCGCCGGGTCCAACACACGACCGCCCTTAATCATCAGTGACATGCTTTTTCCTCCTCACTGTACTGGCTCTGAATAAATTTATTTTATCATATGCGCCCCGGAATCGCAACGCACTTTACAAATACCTACCGCTCTTTTCCCTCTCCGAAGGCAGCCAGGGGATACAGCGCCCGAGGTACATACGCCTGTATGAAAATTCCCTCCGCCCGGTAATCCTCACTCACCAGTTCTCCCGATGCGCGGATCTTTGCGAGAATCCCACTCTCCGTGTAGGGAACCAGACGCTCCATATAAATCTTGTTCTCGCGCAGCATGGTCTCCAAGGTCAGCTTCACTTCATCCAATCCTGCCCTGGTCTTCGCTGAAACGCGAAGCGTGTAATCCGCGTGCGAGTCATGCAGCACCTCCGGTCGGGCGACCAGATCCTGCTTATTGAACAGTGTCAACACAGGCTTTTGTTCCACGCCCAGTCCCCGCAGCGTCTCATACACAATATACATCTGCTTTTCCATCTGGGGATTCGAGGCGTCTACCACATGGATAATATAGTCCGCATATTTCGCCTCCTCCAGAGTCGACCGAAAGGCATCGATCAGATGATGGGGCAGCTTACGGATAAATCCGACTGTATCCGTCAGAAGAATTTCCTGCTTTCCCGACAGCTTTAAAAGTCTTGTCGTCGGATCCAGCGTCGCAAACAGCGCATCCATCTCCAGCACATCGGCGTCTGTCAATGTGTTGAGCAAGGTTGATTTTCCTGCATTTGTATAGCCGACAATGGCAGCCACCGGCTGATTTGCCCGTGTCCGGCGGCTTCGAGTGACCTCTCTGTGCTGTATCACCTCTGCCAGTTCACGCTTGAGCTGCGAAATACGGTTCGAGATCAGCCGGCGATCCATCTCCAGCTTTTTCTCTCCCGGTCCTCTCGTTCCGATACCACCGCCCAGCCTTGACATGGATCTTCCATATCCGGTCAGGCGTGTCATCTCATAACGCAGCTGTGCCAGCTCTACCTGTATCTTTCCCTCACTGGTGCTGGCTCTTCCTGCAAAGATATCCAGAATGACCAGTGTCCGGTCCATGACCTTGGTGTCCAGCAGGTCTGTCAGATTACGCATCTGCGCAGGCGTCAGTTCATCGTCACACACCACGCCGGTGGCATCTGTTTCTATGAGAAGCTCCCGGATCTCCTGCACCTTT
>JALELN010000033.1 GCA_022771765.1 Lachnospiraceae bacterium
GGGCACGTATTACAAAAAAAACGGCAAGCACTATGTGATGTATGAGGAGATTATCGAAGGTTTTTCCGATGTGACAAAAAATACATTAAAACTGCAGCCGGATTCTCTGGATATCATGAAGCGGGGCGTCAGCAACGTACAGATGGTATTTGAGAAAAATAAAAAAAATATGACCTGTTACAACATGCCGTTCGGCAGTCTGATGATGGGGATTGACGCAAAGGATGTGGACGTGGAGGAGACGGAGGATCATATTCGTGCCAGTGTCAGCTATGAGCTGGAGATGAATTATGAGAAGATGGCAGATTGTGAGATCTGTATCGATATCCGCTCCAAGGAAGCAGGAAATTTTCAGTTGGCGTAGGTGTTTCACCGGAAGAAAAGTCCGGTGTGAAAAACAGATGAGAAGGGGGAAAATACATGAAAGTCAGAAAAGCGATCATTCCGGCAGCGGGGCTGGGCACCCGGTTCCTGCCGGCCACAAAGGCACAGCCAAAGGAAATGCTGCCCATCGTGGACAAACCCACGATTCAGTACATTATCGAGGAGGCAGTTGCTTCCGGTATCGAGGATATTATCGTTGTGACCGGACGAAACAAGCGTTCCATTGAGGATCATTTTGATCGCTCCATTGAATTGGAACTGGAATTGGAGCGCAGCGGAAAAACGGAGATGCTGCAAATGGTGCGGGAGATATCCGACATGGCCAATATTCACTATATCCGTCAGAAGGAACCCCGAGGACTTGGACACGCGATTCTTGCGGCGCGCCATTTTATCGGAGACGAGCCCTTTGCGGTGCTGCTGGGCGACGATGTTGTTGTTTCGCAAAAACCATGCCTGAAGCAGATGCTGGAGGTATATGACGAGTATCAGACCTCCATTCTGGGGGTGCAGACGGTGGCACATGAGGCAGTCAATAAATATGGTATCGTGGATGGCCATATGGTGGACGAGCGTATTTATAAGGTGGACGATATGGTGGAGAAACCGGATCTTGACGACGCACCCACAGATGTGGCAGTGCTTGGTCGCTATATCATCACACCGCAGATCTTTCCACTTCTGGAGACGCAGGATGTCGGAAAAGGCGGTGAGATCCAGCTCACGGACGCACTGCGCAGGCTGGCAAAGGAGCAGCCGATGTATGCTTATGATTTCAAGGGACATCGTTACGATGTTGGCACCAAGGCGGGATTTATTCAGGCAAACATCGAATTTGCGCTTCGGGACGATGCTCTGAAGAATGAGATGAAAGCTTATCTGGATGCGCTTCATCAGTATATGGATGCGATGCTTCAATATGAGTAATAAAAAAGTCGGGATCTACATCCCGGCTTTTTCTTTTAATTTTGCCATAAAACCTTTTTTTCTGGGAACTGTCTCTAACGGTCCGCGCATCCCCTTGATGCCGGTAATGTAAAGCCCGCTGACAGTTGCTTTAATCTGCTGCTTGACAGGAATCTGCTCAAAAATCTCTGTGTCACACAGAAAGGTAGTCACCTTTGGTCCGACCTTCGCCTTGACGATTGGCATTTTGGAACGGCGCATCATCTTGGGTGTCTGCTCTAAGATGGCCTGGGGAAGACCGGATTCTGAGAGCTTCATTTTCTTTTTATCTATGACGAGCATGGGAATGGTCTGCGCTACGGCTGCCATCTGTGCATCCTGCTCCTCTTTTCTTTTCTGCATTTTCTTGCCCATGAAGTACAGAACGACCAGTGCAACGATCAGTACTGCCAGAATAACCAATAAAACGATTACGGGTGTTGACATATTTTATCCTCCTTGCTTTTCAATCCGTTCCTTATTGTATCATTCCCGCGGACAAAAATCAATAAAACCTTTTCAATTCCTTGTTTCTATGATAACATTGTAACTATTCAGAGTCTATGATCTGCTCTGAATAGATATTGTGCATGGAAACATGAAAGGAAGAGCAAAAAATGAAGTTTAAAAGGACAAAAAGACTAATCGCGGCAGCGGCTGTTTGTACGTTGGCAGTGTCTGCAATTGGATGCGGCAGCAGTATCGACAGTGCAAAGAATAAGATACGTTCCTACGATGTGGAAAAATACGTGACATTGTGTGACTATGACGGAATGAAAGTCGAAGTTGCCGGAGATTTTGACATCAGCGATGATGATGTGGTTGATTATATCAACAACATGCTGACCTATTATCCCAGCTATGAGGATACGGACAAGCAGACCGTTGAGGAGGGGGATTTCGTCAACATCGACTATGAGGGAAAAAAGGATGGTGTTGCTTTTGATGGCGGCACAGCCAAAGACTATGTGCTGGAGATCGGATCAGACACATTTATTGACGGCTTTGAGGATGGCCTGATCGGCGTGAATGTTGGCGATACCGTAGATTTGAATCTGACATTTCCCGAGAATTACCAGTCTGCCGATCTGGCAGGCGCGGATGTCGTGTTTACCGTGACAGTCAATAAGATTGTGAAAAAAATAGAGATCAGTTATGAGGATTTGACTGACGATTATGTCGCAAGCAATCTCAATTATGATTCTGTAGATGCGCTTTACAATGAGACAAAATCCTATATGGAGTCCAGCAACGAGCAGAACCGGTCCGCAGCAACGCGGGAGGCAGTGCTGGACAAGCTGATTGAAAACAGCAAAGTGGCAATACCCGATGGATTGCTTGAGATGAAAACAGATCAGTATATTCAACAGTTTACTGCGCAAAACTGTAAGGAAGGAAAGACACTTTCCGATTATCTGAGTGCCAATTATAACATGTCAGAGGAGGATTTTCAGTCTACCATCACAAAAGAGATGCAGGAGAATCTGGATGATGAAATGGTGCTGGAGGCGCTTGTAAAGGCAGAAGGTGAGACGTTCGATGAGGATGGATTTGCAGAGTATATTGCATCTGCCATGAAGAATGGAAGCTATGAGACTGAGGATGACTTATATGCGGCCTATGACAGTGAATATGAGGATGGAAAAAGCTTTTTAGAGCATCGCTATCTTTTGACAAATGCACTGACACATCTGGTTGATCAGTGTGAGATTACCTATACCGGCGTCGATGCGGGTGGGGCAGAATAAAAATGTTGAAAGCCACACGGTTGTCCCGGAGCGGGCAGTCGTGAAAAAATAAAAAAGGGGATAAGAACAATGGATTTGACAAATGTAAGAGAATTGTTTCGAAACAGAGAAGAATATCTCGGCAAACAGGTGACGATCGGCGGCTGGGTCCGCAGTAACCGTAATTCAAAGAACTTTGGTTTTATCGTTGTCAATGACGGTACATTTTTTGAACCGGTACAGGTTGTGTACGGTGACGGACTGGACAACTTCGATGAGATCAGCAGACTCAATGTCGGTGCTGCGATTATCGTGAGCGGTGAGCTGGTGGAGACATCGCAGGCGAAGCAGCCTTTTGAGATTCAGGCGGCGAGTGTTGTGGTGGAGGGACCTTCCGATCCCACCTATCCGCTGCAGAAGAAAAAACACAGCTTTGAGTACCTGCGCACGATTTCTCATCTGCGCCCGAGGACAAACACGTTCGAGGCTGTGTTCCGCGTGCGTTCACTGATTGCGTATGCGATCCACAAATTTTTTCAGGAGCGCGATTTTGTCTATGTGCATACACCGCTCATCACGGGCAGTGACTGTGAGGGTGCAGGCGAGATGTTTCAGGTGACGACTATGGATCTGAATGATATTCCGCGCACGGAGGACGGCAGTGTCGATTATAAGCAGGATTTCTTCGGCAAACCTACTAATCTTACGGTCAGCGGACAGCTGAACGGCGAGACTTATGCGATGGCTTTTAAAAATATTTATACCTTTGGACCTACCTTCCGTGCCGAGAATTCCAACACGACACGCCATGCGGCTGAGTTCTGGATGATCGAGCCGGAGATGGCATTTGCGGATCTCCAGGACGATATGGATCTGGCAGAAGCTATGCTCAAATATATCATCAATTATGTGCTGGAGCACGCGCCGGAGGAGATGAATTTCTTTAACAATTTTATTGACAAAGGCTTGCTGGAGCGTCTGCATCATGTGGCAGAGTCGGATTTTGCCCGGGTGACCTACACAGAGGCGATTGAGCTGTTGGAGAAGCATAACGATCGGTTTGAATACAAGGTGTCCTGGGGGGTGGATCTTCAGACAGAGCATGAGCGTTATCTGACGGAAGAAATCTACAAGAGACCGGTGTTTGTGACCGATTATCCGAAGGAGATCAAGGCCTTCTATATGAAATTGAATGAGGACGGTAAGACAGTGGCAGCCGTGGACTGTCTTGTGCCCGGGATCGGTGAGATTATTGGAGGATCCCAGAGAGAGGATGACTATGACAAACTGCTGGCACGTATTCATGAGCTAGGGTTAAAGGAGGAGGATTATGATTTCTATCTGGATCTGCGCAGATATGGAAGCGCACGTCATGCCGGATTTGGACTGGGGTTTGAGCGCTGTGTGATGTATCTGACGGGAATGAGTAATATCCGTGATGTGATTCCTTTCCCCCGAACTGTGAATAATTGTGAATTATAACCAAAAATGTATAGGAGACATGTTGAAAATTAGAGCATTTCGTGCTATAATTTAAAGAGATTTTACATTTTTTACAAAACGAACTGTGACAGGATGGTTTTCATTATAGATTCGGGGAGGAGCAGCCGTGGGTCAGGTGCAGCCAAAACGGACAATTCTGATCGTAGATGATCAGGAGATAGATCGGATAATTTTAATGGATTTTCTAAAAAGTGAATATGAGCTGCTGACTGCAACCAATGGCAAAGAAGCACTGGATGTGCTGCATGAAAAAGCAGACACATTATCTGCAGTGCTTCTGGATATTGTGATGCCTGTGATGGATGGTTATGAGGTGCTCCGCGCCATGAGCGAGGATGAACTGCTGGCGCATGTGCCGGTGCTTGTGACCAGTGAGCAGGATGGTGACGAGTCAGAACTGACAGCACTTCGTCTCGGCGCCAGCGATTTTATTTCCAAGCCGTATCATTGTGAGATTCTGAAACATCGCCTTTCTAATGTGATTAAGATGAGTGAGGCGAGCAAGAAGATAGATGCACTGCAGCGTGATGAGGTCACAGGATTGTATACAAAGGTGGCGTTTGCCGAGCATGCAGCTCAGTTTCTGCACGAGCAGACGGATGTTGAGTGGAATATGATCGCTCTGGATATCGATCGTTTTAAGCTGGTCAATGAGTCCTATGGACAGGATTCCGGTGATGAGCTTCTGGCATATCTGGCGAAGGCGCTATTATATTATGAGGAAACGAAAAACTGTATCTGTGCCCGTTCCTATGCAGATCATTTTTTCCTTCTGGTGGAGCGGAGAGATTATTGTTATATCAAAAACCGGCACACAGAACTGGTAGGGTATCTGGAGAAGTTTCCGCTGGATATGAAAATCGCGTTAAAGTTCGGTGTCTATGAGATTCATGACCGGGACATGGAGATTAACAGTATGTGTGACCGCGCACAGATCGCTGCTAATCAGATCAAGGGTCAATATGTGACAGATATTTATTTTTATGATGATTCCCTGCGTAAGCAGCTCCTACAGGAGCAGCGCATTACTGACGATATGGAGCAGGCACTCAGGGAAAATCAGTTTCAGGTATATTTTCAGCCGAAATACGATATTTTTTCCGAGACGCTGTCTGGTGCAGAAGCGCTGGTCCGGTGGATTCATCCGCAGAACGGTTTTCTGTCTCCTGCTGAGTTCATACCGGTATTTGAGAGTAATGGATTTATCACGGAAGTAGATATGTTTGTCTGGGATAAGACCTGTGAGAAAATTCGCGAATGGCTGGATAAATATGACTGCTTTGTACCGATCTCCGTGAATGTCTCACGAAAAGATATGTACAAGCCGAATTTGCCGCAGATCCTGTTGGACATTGTCCACAAGCACGGTCTGGAACCGAAGCATCTCCATCTGGAGATTACGGAGAGTGCTTATGTGGAGAATCCGGAACAGCTGCTGGAGGTTGTTGAGCAGTTGAAGGATGAAGGATTTACGATCGAAATGGACGATTTTGGCAGCGGATATTCATCTTTAAATATGCTGGCGGCCATGCCGATTGACATTCTTAAACTTGACATGAAGTTTGTACAGAATTATTCCGAAGAGGACAATTCCCGGAGTATTATGAGCTTTGTCATCGGGCTTGCAAAGTGGATGAATCTGTATGTGATTGCTGAGGGCGTGGAGACGAGAGAACAGCTGGATCTTTTGCGCGGCATGGATTGCAATCTGGCACAGGGTTATTATTTTTCCAAACCATTGCGAGACAGAGATTTTGAGGAGGTTTTGCGCAAATCCGGAAGGACGTTAGAAGATGCCAATGATCAGACGATTCATTTTTCGACTGCACATGAAGGAGAATTTCAGACGATGCTGGTGGTGGACGGTCTTGCTGTAAACCGCGCGATGCTGACGGAATACTTGAAAAATTCCTATTCTATCGTGGAAGCAACCGGCGGCAGAGCGGCCTTACAGTATTTGAAGCATGTCAAGCGGGCTGATATTGTTCTGGTAGATGCACATCTGCCGGACATGGAGGCTACCGATCTCATCCGTGAGCTTAAAAAAGACCCGCTGATGGATCGTATACCGATCATTGTGTCCACCCATGGCAGTGGTGATACTGTGGCCAAGGTACTTTCAGCCGGTGCAGATGCCTATATTACAAAGCCTTATTCCAAGGAGCAGATCCATGAGTGTCTGAGCCGCGTGATGTCGGTACGCGGTGAGCAGATGAAGCATGAGGAACAGGAAATCCTTGATAAGATGCGTATGATGGAGATGCTCACCACGAAGGATTACCTGACCGGACTCTGGAATCGTGTCGAGCTGGAAAAGCGTATTGCAGATCACATTAAGCATTCTCCGGAACGAGAGTTTTATTTTATCAGTGTCGATATTGATGGTTACAAGGAGCTGGTGAATAAACACGGCTACGCAATGGCTGACAAGGTACTGCATGAGGTGGCAGACCGTCTGTCCGGATGCTTTCGTGATATTGATGTTGTCGGACGTATCAGTGGTGACCGTTTCGCGGTTTTTATGAATGCGGCGGTGGATGCGGATGAATTGCTTGTGCGCATGGCACATTTGCAGTCTCAGTTATCTTTTGACATTAAGAATATTCCGGTGACCTGTTCCTGTGGAGTCAGTAAGTTCCCGAATTGCGGGAAGAACTTTGATGAGTTATATCAGGCCGCAGATAAGGCACTGGATCAGGCAAAAGGGGCTGGAAAGAATTGTTTCAGAGTCAGTAAAAAATGCAACCTATAAAATAAAATATAAGAGAAGTGTATCCTGCTACTCGTTGCCCCCTTGTCGTCAGGCTCCGTCGGGCAAAATCGTTTCAGGGTATCACTTCTCTTTTTCGTTTTATTTATATGGATTTTAAATTGCTGAAGAATACAGGTATTTCTCCTGCTCGGGAGTGAGCGTATCAATTTTTTTGCCAAGGAAGTTCAGCTTGCGGACAGCGACCTCGTTGTCTACCTCCTTCGGTACGACAATCAGTTTTTCGTTCAGCTCTCCCTTGTGCTGTACAAGGTAACGGGCAGACAATGCCTGAATCGCGAAACTCATGTCCATGATCTCTGCCGGATGACCGTCACCGCAGGCGAGATTGACAAGGCGGCCTTCGCCGAGTACATAAATCGTGTTTCCGTTTTCCAGTGTATAGCCCATGATATTGTTGCGCTGCTCAAAGGAGGCGCTGCACATCTGGCGCAGACCTGCCATGTCGATTTCTACATCAAAATGTCCGGCGTTACATAAAATAGCGCCGTCCTTCATGACATTCATATCTTCACAGGTGATGACACCCGAACAGCCTGTCACGGTGACAAAAAAGTCACCGACTTTTGCGGCCTCGTGCATAGGCATGACATCAAAACCGTCCATGACGGCTTCAATCGCCTTTATGGGGTCAATTTCTGTGATGATCACGCGGGCACCAAGTGCCTTAGCGCGCATGGATACGCCTTTGCCGCACCAGCCATAGCCTGCGACAACAACGATTTTTCCGGCTACGATCAGATTGGTTGTGCGGTTAATGCCATCCCATACGGACTGACCGGTACCGTAGCGGTTGTCAAATAAATGCTTGCAGTCGGCATTGTTGACCATGACCATCGGGAACTCCAGCTTGTCCTCCTTTGCCATGGCTGCCAGACGGATGATACCGGTGGTTGTTTCCTCGCAGCCGCCGATTACATACTGTAAGCGGTCGCGCATGGATGTGTGGAGCATATTGACGAGATCACCGCCGTCGTCAATGATAATATTGCAGTTGTTTTCCAGCACCTTTGTGATATGGCGGTTGTACTCCTCATCGGTGGAGCCGTACCAGGCAAATACATTCAGGCCGGCCTTTACCAGGGCCGCCGCAACGTCATCCTGTGTAGAGAGCGGGTTGCTTCCTGTGATGTACATATCGGCACCGCCGGCAGCCAGCACCTTGCAAAGATACGCGGTCTTGGCTTCCAGATGGATGGAGAGTGCGATGCGTACACCCGCAAAGGGCTGCTCTTTGGAAAAATCTTCTTCCAGAGAGCGAAGAAGCGGGCAGTTTTTGCGCACCCAGTCAATTTTGTGTTCGCCGGATTCGGCGAGATTTATATCGCGAATTTCGTAGCTCATAGCTTTCCTCCTATAAATGAAACTGATATCTTAATTATTCTATTAGATTTCCTATAGAAATGCAAATGGATTTTTGGTATGCTATAGAAAGATATATAAAGAAGTCTCAAAAAGGTAAACGGAGTAAAATAAAATGGCGAAAAACAGACAGACTATTACAAAGATTCAGATAAAGAATAAGAAGGCGCACCGCTGCGTTGTCGTAGCGGCTCTTGCCATCAGTATGGGATTGCTGCTTACCGGCTGTGGAGAGAAAAAGACGGAAAATGAACTGGCCTACCGAAAAATCGGCATGAATGCGATGGCGGCGGGAGATTATGAGGAGGCGATCAACAACTTTCAGCTGGCTTTAAACCAGTCAAAGGGACAGATTCGCAATCTGGAGCTGGATATCTGTATGCAGAAGGCAGAGGCGCTCTACCGGAACGGACAGGCAGAAGATGCGATCGCTGTGTGCGACGCAGTGCTGGATTATGACAAGAGTTATGCAGATGCGTATTATCTGCGGGGGAATCTCTATCTGCAGCAGGGGGACTCCAACAAGGCGCTGGCTGATTATGAGCAGGCTGCAAAATATGCTGATGCGGATTATGAGATTTATATTCAGTTGTATGAGAATCTGAGCCGCGCAGGCATGAAAGAAGACGGTGAGAAATATTTAAATGAGGCACTGGAACTGAAGGGTAACGGTCGTTATCACCTGACGAACCGCGGATATATCTATTACCTGATGGGCGATTATGAAAAGGCGACGGAGCAGCTGCAGCAGGCAGTGGCAATCGAACCAAAAGAGGGAGAGGATGACAAGGCAGAGCTGTATCTGGCACAGACGGCGGAAAAACTGGGCGATGAGGAAACGGCAACGAAGTATTACAAGGCTTATGCCGAAAACCATGCGGATGATTCAATTGTCTTAGAGGAACTTGGAAATATGGCAATGGAAAAAGCCGATTATGCGGATGCATGCGCCTATTATCAGAAGGGCCTCCAGACGATGAATCCCGTCAATGAACAGCTTTTACGCCGCGGAGAGATTGCTGCGTTAGAGCAGATGTATGAGTTTGAGCAGGCGAAGGAAAAAATGGCACAGTATGTGCTGGATTACCCGGAGGACGAGCAGGCAGCCAGAGAGTACCTGTTTTTGAAGACGAGAACGGCGGTGGCTGACCAGATCGCGGAAGAAAAACAGGAAACGGAAACTGTGTCTGGTGGCAGCATACAGTAGATGATAATGTGATAATTGGAAGGAAGCAACTGTTCAGAACAGTTGCGGAAGGGAATCAGTTATGCATGAGAATAAGGATATAGAGGAACGAGTGATCCTTGTGGGTGTCAGTGAACAGGATGGTGATGACACGGAGGATTCGCTGGAAGAACTGGCAGAGCTGGTTCGTACGGCAGGGGCCACCGCAGTCGGCACCGTGATCCAGAAACTGGAGCGCAGACATCCGGGCACCTATGTGGGCACGGGAAAAGTGCAGGAGATCCGTGAACTTTTGATCGAAACGGATGCGACGGGAGTGGTGTGCGATGATGAACTGACCCCGGCACAGATGCGCAATCTTACCGATTTGTTAGATACGAAGGTCATGGACCGCACATTAGTGATACTGGATATTTTTGCGGGCAGAGCCAGCACCAGTGAGGGAAAGATACAGGTGGAGCTGGCGCAGCTGCGCTATGAGATGACACGTCTTACCGGTTATGGCAGATCCATGTCAAGGCTGGGCGGTGGTATCGGAACCAGGGGACCGGGCGAGAAAAAGCTGGAGATGGACCGGCGTCTCATCGCCAACCGGATCTCACAGCTGAAACGTGAACTGGCGGAGGTGATCCAGCACCGGGAGGTGACGCGCAATCGCCGCACGCGGGCAAACCAACCGGTGGCAGCCATCGTCGGCTACACAAATGCGGGAAAATCCACCCTTTTAAATACACTGACGAATGCGGAGGTGCTGGAGATGGATGCCCTGTTTGCTACGCTGGATCCCACCACGCGTCTGCTTCAGCTGTCCGGAAAGCAGGAGATCTTGCTGACCGATACGGTAGGCTTTATCCGGAAGCTGCCCCACCACCTGATCGATGCCTTTCGCTCCACGCTGGAGGAGGCAAAATACGCGGACTATATCATCCATGTGGTGGATGCGTCCAACCCGCAGATGGATAAGCAGATGTATATCGTCTACGAAACGCTGCGCAGACTGGGCGTTGAAAAAAAGCCGGTGCTGACGCTTTTCAATAAGCAGGATCTGGTGACGGAGCCGGAGGCACTGCATGACTCCCACGCAGACTACACACTCCGCGTATCGGCAAAGACCGGCGAGGGCCTGGAAGATGTGAAGCAGACGCTGGAGGCGATGCTTCGGGAAAACAAGATCTTTCTGGAGCGGCTCATTCCCTATACGGAAAGCGGCATCCTTGCAAGGATCCGCACAGCAGGGGAATTGGTGACGGAGGATTACCGGGCGGACGGCATTTTTGTACAGGCTTATGTACCCCGGGCCTTGTATCCGCTGGCGGCCTTCGGAGAGGAAAAATGAGTTTGAAGGATGCCTGAAAAGAGGGGGAAAGTGCGTTGCGATTCTAAGACGCTTATGATAAAATAAATTTATCTAGAGCCAATTTTATGTTTGATATTTTGAATTCCGGTACAGTGAGGAGGAAAACACATGTCA
>JALELN010000093.1 GCA_022771765.1 Lachnospiraceae bacterium
GGTTCAAGTCCCATCTTCCGCATGAAAAGAACCTCAGGTTATACCTGAGGTTTTTCTGTTTCTATGGAAATGATGACTGCAAAGATGCACTCAAGAGCTTTCTTGCAGAGTACTGTCTTACATTTGCTCCGACAGAGTAAAACGATCTTAATGAATTTTTTTGTAAAAATTTTAAATTTATGGTTGACAAACAGGGGCAGAAAAGATACAATAGCTTTTGTCAGTTCGACATGCAGAAGTGGCGGAATTGGCAGACGCGCAGGCTTCAGGTGCCTGTGGTAGCAATATCGTGTGGGTTCAAGTCCCATCTTCTGCATTACAGATAGGAAGTCAATACGACTTCCTATTTTTGTCTGTTCAAAAAAGGAATTTTGGAATTGCCACTGGAAATGAAAGGAGTGCGCATATGCAATACCGCGTGAATCAGAAAAACGGAGATCAGTTGTCTGTGCTGGGCTATGGATGTCTGCGCTACACGAAAAAGGGAACTGTGATTGATCAGGAAAAAGCAGAAAAGGAAATGGCTCTGGCCGTTGAAAAAGGGGTCAATTATTTTGATACCGCGTATACCTACGGCGGCAGTGAGGCATGTCTGGGCAAATTTCTCGCAAAATACGGCTATCGTGACCGCGTAAAGATCGCCACGAAGCTGCCTCATTACTATATAAAGAAGATTGAGGATATGGAACGCTATTTTGCGGAGGAGCTGGAGCGGTTGCAGACGGATTATATCGATTATTACCTGATGCATATGCTCAACGACCCGGCCACATGGCAGCGTTTGACGGATCTGGGAATTCAGGAGTGGATCAAAGAGAAAAAAGAATCCGGAGCCATCAAAAATATTGGTTTTTCTTTTCATGGAGGAACGACAAAGTTTAAGGAACTGATTGATGCCTATGACTGGGATTTTTGTCAGATTCAGTTCAACTATATGGATGAGTATACACAGGCAGGTATCGATGGCTTGAATTATGCGCATGAAAAAGGCATACCGGTCATTATTATGGAGCCGCTTCGCGGTGGCAGGCTGGTGAACCAGCTTCCGGAGGCAGCAAAGAAAGAGTTTGCCGCTGCGGACAAAGAACGTACCCCGGCAGAGTGGGGACTGCGGTGGATCTGGAATCATGAGCAGGTGAATGTCATTCTCTCCGGAATGAATGATGTAGCGCAGGTAGAGGAAAACTGCCGGATTGCGTCAAAGGCACAGGCAAATGAGATGACGGAGGCGGATCTGCAGGTTTTCGAGCGGGTGAAGGCGGCGATCAACAAGAGCGTTAAGGTCGGCTGTACCGGCTGTGGCTACTGCATGCCGTGTCCGCAGGGGGTAGATATCCCAACGTGCTTTCAGGCGTACAATCGAAGCTACACGGACAGCTGGTTCGGAGGCATGATGGCATATTTCATGTGCACGACGCTGCGTCAGGATAAGACGGTTGCGTCGAAATGCGTTGGCTGCGGCAAATGTGAAAAGCACTGTCCGCAGCAGATTCATATTCGTGAGGAACTGAAAAATGTCAAGCGGCGCATGGAGAACCCGGCTTACAAAGTGGCGAAGGTGGTTGCGGACAAAATTTATAAATATTAAAAGGAAATTTGTCAAAAACGCGGAATATATATATTAGGCAAATTGGTTGTTGTTGATTTTTTGGAGAAACAAGAAAGGACAGACAACATATGACAATTCGAGAAGAACTGGAACGACGCCAGCACACAATGCTGAGCCCCTATGCCTGTATGGACGAGAATTCCATAGGCAGGGACAGGGAAGAACCACAGTGTGATATTCGTCCGGTCTTTCAGAGAGACCGTGACCGTATCCTGCACAGCAAGGCGTTCCGGCGTCTGAAAAACAAGACACAGGTATTTCTGACACCGAAAGGAGATCACTACCGCACGCGTCTGTCGCATACGCTGGAGGTGTCACAGAATGCGCGTACGATTGCAAAAGCGTTGCGTTTGAATGAGGACCTTGTGGAGGCAATTGCGCTCGGTCATGATCTCGGACACACACCCTTCGGGCATGCGGGCGAGCAGGTCCTGAATGAGCTGTGTGAGGGAGGATTTGCTCACAACGAGCAGAGTGTGCGTGTCGTAGAGTGTCTGGAAAAGGACGGAGAGGGTTTGAATCTGACCTGGGAGGTCAGGGACGGTATCCGTAATCACCAGACGAGTCTGATGCCCCATACACTGGAGGGGCGTATTGTGCGCTTTTCAGACAAAATTGCCTATATTAACCACGATATTGATGATGCGATCCGCGCAAAGATTCTCTGTGAGGAGGATATTCCCATCGAGTACCGGGAGGTGCTGGGCAATTCCACCAGAGAGAGACTGGACACGCTGGTACATAATATGATCATCAACAGTATGGACAGAAATGATATTTGTATGTCGCCGGAGGTGGAAGCTGCCATGCAGGGGTTGCGGCAGTTTATGTTTGACAACCTCTACCGGGGTTCCGTGGCAAAGACGGAGGAAAAGAAAGCAAAGGAATTGCTGCGAAAGCTATTCTATTTTTATATGGAGAATCCCGAACTCATGCCGGAGCAGTTTACGCGCATGATGGATGCGGGGGAGAAACAGGATCGTGTGGTCTGTGACTACATTGCGGGTATGACAGATCAGTATGCGATTGCAAAGTTTAATGAGTATTTTGTACCTTTGGCATGGCAGGTGAATTAAAATGCCTTTTTATTCCGATGATTTAGTGGAGGAGGTGCGTTCGCGCAGTGATATCGTGGACGTGATCTCTCAATATGTCAAGTTGCACAAGCGGGGCAGCAACTATGTGGGGCTGTGCCCCTTTCATAATGAAAAAACCGGATCCTTTACCGTGTCGGCATCCAAGCAGATGTACTATTGCTTTGGCTGCGGTGCCGGAGGAAATGTAATTACATTTTTGATGAATTATGAGAATGCGACGTTTCCGGAGGTGTTGCAGGAACTGGCAGACCGGGCCGGTGTGGAGCTCCCCAAGCAGGAGGTGTCCCGTGAGGCGAAGCAGCAGGCGGACAAGCGTACCCGTCTGTTGGAGATTCAGAAAGAAGCAGCAAAATATTACTATGCGCTGCTTCGCAGTCCGCGCGGCAGGCAAGCGTATGAGTATTTTCAAAAGAGAGAGCTTTCGGATGAGACAATGCGCAAATTTGGGCTTGGTTATTCGGACAAGTACAGCGATGATCTCTACCGTTATTTAAAGAGCAAAGGCTATGAGGATACGCTGCTTAAGGAATCCGGGCTGGTGACCTTTGATGAAAAGCGCGGTGGACACGATAAGTTCTGGAATCGGGCGATGTTTCCGATCATGGACGTGCGGGGCAAAGTCATTGGCTTTGGCGGGCGTG
Source organism: Lachnospiraceae bacterium (assembly GCA_022771765.1). GTDB lineage: Bacteria > Bacillota > Clostridia > Lachnospirales > Lachnospiraceae > W0P33-017. The sequence continues at coordinate 3,348 of JALELN010000093.1, forward strand.
TCATGGGAGAGGGTGAACCGAAATATCTGAATTCCCCGGAAACACTGATTTTTGATAAATCCAGAAATCTTTACGCGTTGAATATTGCAAGATCTACGAAAAAGCCCCAGATGCTTTTGTGCGAGGGCTATATGGATGTGATCGCTCTGCATCAGGCGGGCTTTGATAACGCGGTAGCATCTCTGGGAACCGCCTTCACGACGGGGCATGCCAGTCTGCTCAAACGCTATACGAAAGAGGTTTACCTGACCTTTGACAGTGACGGAGCGGGCATCAAGGCGGCACTGCGCGCGATACCTATTTTAAAAGAGGTCGGACTGACCGCGAAGGTCGTTCATATGGACCCCTACAAGGATCCTGATGAGTTTATCAAGGCACTCGGTGCCGAAGAATACCAAAAGCGCATTGACGAGGCAGAAAACAGCTTTTTCTTTGAGCTTCGTGTGTTAGAACAAGATTATGATATGCGTGATCCGGAGAGCAAAACCGCGTTTCAAAACGAGGTGGCGCGCCGGCTGCTGGGTTTTTCTGAGGAGCTGGAGAGGGAAAATTATATCACCGCCACTGCAGAGCATTATCATATCAGTTATGAGCAGCTGAGGCGGCTGGTCAATACGCTGGGTGCAAAAGGACTTGGCACAAAGGCGGAGCAGCCCCGGGATTCACAGCCAAAGTCCGGGATGAATCACAAAAATAAGCGTGAGGATGGGAATCATCAGGCGCAGAAGCTTTTGCTTACGTGGCTTGTCGATCGGCCCGAGCTGTATGAAAAGGTGAAAAATGAGATTGCTCCGGAGGATTTTACCGAGGAATTGTATCGGAAGGTGGCAAAGCTTTTGTACGAGCAGTATGAAAACGGTGCAGCAAATCCGGCGCAGATTATCAGCACCTTCTCTGATGAGGAGGAGCAGCGTACAGTCGCGGGGCTGTTTCACGCCAGACTGCCGGAACTGACATCGACACAGGAGCAGGAAAAAGCGCTACGGGATGTGATCACACGCATGAAGCGGGACAGTCTGGAGGCAAAAAAAGAGCAGATTGATGCGACAAATCTGGAGGAAATGCAAAAGTTTATTGACGCGGCGAGGGCGAGTAAGCGCTAAAACACATAATATTTCCTAAAATAGGACAACATATATATTAACCATGAGAGGATGGAAACAAAATGGAAAACAAGAAATCTACGAAAGCAAAAACTGAGAAGGAAAGCGCAGAGGCAGCAGCCCAGCAGCAGTTTCTTGCCAAGCTGAATGATTTGCTGGAGATGGCAAAGAAAAAGAAGAATATGCTGGAGTATCAGGAGATCAGTGAGTATTTCAAGGATATGAACCTGGGTGCAGAGCAGTTTGAGGAGATCCTGGAATTTATGGAGGCGCACAATATTGATGTGCTGCGCATTTCTGACGATGACGACGAGGATATCCTGCTGGATGATGAGGACGAGGTAGAGGTAGAGCAGATTGATTTGTCTGTGCCCGATGGTGTGAGCATCGAGGATCCTGTGCGCATGTATTTAAAAGAGATCGGAAAAGTCCCCCTGCTGTCCGCAGAGGAGGAGATTGAGCTGGCAAAGCGCATGGAGCTGGGTGATATGGAGGCGAAAAAGCGTCTGGCAGAGGCCAATCTTCGTCTTGTTGTCAGTATCGCAAAGCGCTATGTGGGACGCGGCATGCTCTTTCTTGATCTGATTCAGGAGGGAAATCTTGGTCTGATCAAGGCAGTCGAGAAGTTCGATTATCGCAAGGGTTATAAGTTTTCCACGTACGCCACATGGTGGATTCGTCAGGCGATCACCCGTGCCATTGCAGACCAGGCGCGTACGATCCGTATCCCGGTGCATATGGTAGAGACCATCAACAAACTGATCCGTGTGTCCAGACAGTTGTTGCAGGAGTTAGGCCGTGAACCTACCCCGGAGGAGATCGCTGCTGAGATGAACATGCCGGTGGAGCGTGTTCGTGAGATCTTAAAGATCTCTCAGGAGCCGGTATCATTAGAGACTCCGATCGGTGAGGAGGAGGATTCTCATCTGGGTGATTTCATTCAGGATGATAATGTGCCGGTACCTGCGGACGCAGCTGCATTTACACTGTTAAAAGAGCAGCTGGAGGAAGTTTTGAGCACATTGACAGAACGTGAGAAAAAAGTGCTTACACTCCGTTTCGGATTGGAGGATGGACGTGCCAGAACGCTGGAGGAGGTCGGCAAAGAGTTTAATGTCACCCGTGAGCGTATCCGTCAGATCGAGGCAAAGGCACTGCGTAAGCTGCGCCACCCCAGCCGCAGCAGAAAATTAAAGGATTATCTGGAGTAATATGAATCGTTTATTATCAGAGCGACTGCTGTGCATCGCAAGACAGGTGCGTGCAGGGCAGACACTGGCAGATGTGGGCTGCGACCACGGCTATCTGCCGATATATCTTGTACAGAAGGGCTGCATGCAGCGGGCAATTGCTATGGACATCAATGAGGGACCGTTGCAGCGGGCTTCGGAGCATATTGAGCAGGAAGCGCTGGGGTCTTACATAGAGACGAGACAGTCCGACGGGCTCGAAAAACTCATTCCCGGCGAGGCAGATGCGGTGATCATTGCCGGCATGGGCGGAAATCTGATGATGGACATTCTGACACGCGGTGAGGCTGTTGTTCGCACGCTGGAACAGCTGATTTTGGAGCCACAGTCGGAGCTTGCCGGCGTGCGGACATTTTTGCGGGAACATGATTATTTCATAGAGGACGAGGATCTGGTGCTGGAGGACGGCAAGTATTATCCGATTCTCCGGGTGCTGCCGAAAAAGACTTCCGATGTTTTGACATTTTCCAAAGAGAGTGGTCTGCCGCTTTCTGTGCTGGATGCATATGGGCACCGGCTGCTGGCGGCACGTCATGCGGTACTTGTTTCTTTTTTGGAAAAGGAGAGACGGCAATGTGAGCAGATTCTTGCAGGGCTTCCGACAGAAGGCGCAGGGTCAGAGCGCATTGCGCTGCGCAGAGCCGAACTTGCAGAATGGATCGATCGCAATCGGATTGCGACGGCATATATCAATATCAAAGAGGGTGAATATTAGCATGATTTTAGGGGATATCATCGAGCAGCTGCAGCTGGTTGCGCCGGAGAATTTTGCGCAGGACTGGGATAATGTGGGACTTCTGGTGGGAGACCGGAAACAGGACATTCAAACCATCTTTGTGGCACTGGATGCGGATGAGGCTGCGATCGCACAGGCAAAGGCAGTGGGGGCACAGCTTTTGTTGACGCATCATCCTTTGATCTTTTCACCGCTCAAAAAAGTAAATTGTGACCATTTTATCAGTGCGCGCGTTGTGGATTTGCTGCGTTCGCAGATGAGTTATTATGCGATGCATACGAATTTTGATGCGGCAAAAATGGGCGTGCTGGCGGCAGATCGCATAGGACTCAATGTGGAAGAACCGCTTGCGGATATTTTTACAAGAGATGGTAAGGATTATGGCATTGGTGTCGTGGGTAGTCTGCAGGAGACGGAGACACTTGGAGGTTTATGTTCTCTTGTAAAGAATGGTTTCGGGCTGGATACCGTCAAGGTATTCCGTGCACAGACCATCCGTGTCAACCGTGTGGCGATCTGTCCGGGCTCCGGAAAGAGTACCATCGGGGACGCGCTTGCGGCAGGCGTGCAGGTGCTGATTACGGGAGATATCGACCACCACAGCGGTATTGATGCAGTGGCACAGGGGTTATCTATCATTGATGCGGGGCATTACGGTATTGAGCATATTTTTATAGGATATATGACGCAGTATATAAAGAGGTATCTGCGTGGGGTAGAGGTCTATGCGCAGGAACGCAGAGATCCGTTTGTTGTAGTGTAAAATGCATAACAGTTGTATTTTTAGGATAGTGGGGTATTGTAAATGGTAAGGATTATGGTGAATGGCGAGGAAGCCGTATACGAGAAGGGTACGACGTTTGAACAGATCGCGAGAGATTATCAGAAGGATTTCGAGCAGCCGATCGCGCTCGTCTTTTTTAACGGAAGGCTGCGCGAGCTGAACAAAACGTTGAAAGAGGACGGAACTGTCAAATTTGTGACTGTGGCAGATAAGCCGGGTGTGAAAGCATATCGGCGTACGGCTGTACTTCTCATGCAGAAAGCACTGGATGACCTGTGTGGTGACAAGGGCGCAGGTGTACGTGTCCTGCAGACCACCGGAAACGGGCAGTACTGCGAACTGACAGGAACGGATATTGAGGTGACTGACGGGCTGTTAAAGGATCTCGGTGCGCGCATGCGCCGGCTTGCGGATGAAGACCTTCCGATTCACAAGGAAAACCGTTCGACGGCGGAGGCGGTGAGACTGTTTCACGAGCTTGGTATGACAGACAAGGAAAAGCTGTTCGGCTATCGTCGTAGTTCACGCGTTAATATCTATGAGCTGGACGGCTATCGCGATTATTTTTACGGCTATATGCTGCCATCCACCGGATATGTGAAAAACTTTGATCTGATCCGCTATAGCGATGGATTTGTGTTATTGTACCCTGATCCGAAGACGGGGATCGTGAGCGAATACCGTCCCTCCGACAAGCTGTTTGCCACCCAGCGTGAGAGCAGTAAGTGGGGCGAAAAGATGGGTGTGAAAAATATTGGAGAGCTCAACGAAGCGATCGCTACCGGAAGGATACAGGACATTATTCTGATGCAGGAGGCGCAGATGGAGGCACGCATCGGAGAACTGGCGGATATCATAGCAACTGCTGGAAGTAAGAAATTCATTATGATCGCCGGACCTTCCTCTTCGGGAAAGACGACTTTTTCCCACCGGTTGTCCATTCATCTGTCTGCGCTCGGCATGAAGCCGCACCCGATCCCGTTGGATGATTATTATCTGGACCGCGAGAAAACCCCGCGTGATGAGAATGGAAATTACGACTTTGAGTGTCTGGAGGCACTGGATGTCGAACTGTTTAACAAGGATATGTCAGCGTTGCTTGCGGGCGAGCGTGTAGAACTGCCGGTGTTCAATTTCAAGACAGGAAGGCGGGAATACCGCGGCAAATATATGCAGCTCGGACCGGAGGATATTCTGGTCATCGAAGGCATTCACGGATTGAATGATAAGCTGTCTTATTCCCTGCCGGGCGAGAGTAAGTTTAGGATCTATATCAGCGCTCTGACGCAGCTTGCGATCGATGAGCACAATGCATTGCCTACCACGGATGGCAGATTGATCCGCCGGATCGTGCGCGATGCCAGAACACGTAATACGTCTGCACAGGAAACGATCGCCATGTGGGACTCTGTGCGCAGAGGCGAGGAAAAATATATTTTCCCATTTCAGGAGAGTGCGGACTACATCTTTAATTCCGCCCTTTTGTATGAGCTGGCAGTGCTTAAAATCTACGCAGAACCGCTGCTGTTCAATATCCCCAAGGATGCGCCGGAATACGTGGAGGCGAAGCGGTTGCTAAAATTCCTCGACTATTTCCTGGCTATCCCCAGTGAGAATATCCACCACAATTCGCTGGTGCGGGAGTTTATCGGAGGAAGCTGTTTTAACGTGTAGAATTATAAAAAGCTGATGACTTCTGCAATGAATTAACGCAGAAAGTGTCAGCTTTTTCTACGAATAAAGGAGGATGTTTATGTTACTTAGTATCGCACTGATCCTGCTGGTCGGTATGGCACTGGGGTGGATCTGCAAAAAATGCAGACTGCCAAGTCTGCTGGGAATGCTGGCTACAGGTATTCTGCTTGGACCGTATGTCTTGGATCTGATCGATGGATCGATCCTGTCCATATCATCAGAAATAAGAAAGATCGCGCTCATCATTATTCTGACAAGGGCAGGACTCAGCCTTGACATTTCAGGAATCAAAAAGATCGGAAGGCCGGCGGTCATGATGTGTTTTATCCCGGCAAGTTTTGAGTTGATTGGGATGATATTGCTCGCACCGAAATTGTTGGGATTATCCATACTTGAAGCCGCGATTATGGGAGCTGTTCTGGCAGCTGTTTCACCTGCGGTAGTTGTTCCTCGAATGGTGAAATTGATGGATGAAGGCTACGGAACGAAGAAAGGTATTCCGCAGCTGATCCTGGCGGGAGCCTCCGTTGATGATGTGTATGTGATTGTTTTGTTTACCACTTTCATCAGCATGATACAGGGGAATGGAGTGTCAGTGATTCGATTTGTAAACATTCCGGTATCCATCGTGTTAGGCATTTTGATCGGCTTGCTCAGCGGATGGATGCTTGCAAAATATTTTGAGAAGGTTCATATCAGAGATACGATAAAAATTCTTGTTATACTTTCATTGTCGTTTATACTGGTGGCAATAGAGGATGCGCTGCATACACCAATTACATTTTCTGCACTGATCGCGATCATGTTTATTGGCGTTGCGCTGCAGAAATACAGAGGAGAGGCATCCATACGGTTATCTGCAAAATATAATAAGCTGTGGGTAGCTGCCGAGGTGTTCCTTTTTGTCTTGGTCGGTGCCACCATAAATATCAATTATCTGGGTAATGTTGGGGCAAAAGCGCTGATCGTGATCGCTGGTGCTCTGGTTCTTCGAATGCTTGGCGTGTTTGTCTGCCTTCTGGGAACAGATTTAAACGTGAAAGAACGGGCATTTTCTATGATGGCATATACACCAAAGGCAACTGTTCAGGCGGCGATCGGAGGAATTCCGCTAAGTCTTGGCCTTGGATGCGGAGACATGGTGTTGACGGTAGCGGTGCTTGCCATTGTATTGACAGCTCCGCTTGGCGCGTTTGCAATTGATCTGAGTTACAAAAAATTGCTTGAAAGATAAGATAATCGTTTGCGGAACTATTTGATGATAAAATTGCATACAAGATCCCGAAGGATTGTAATGATATCCTCCGGGATTTTTTTTATTCCGCATGCATCGATTTCATGTTAAAGTACGTCTAATAGATGAAACCACATATTATACGACATAATGATACTCATAAGGGGGGATGATGTGAAAAAGAGTTGTATGGATAAAAACCAGTTTGCCAAACGGTTGCAGGATCAGAAAACCAAATACTATCGTGTAGCATATTCCTATGTAAAAAACGAGCATGATGCGTTGGATATTATTGGCGAAGCCACCTATAAAGGCTTGAAGGATCTGCATACGCTGCAGCAGCCGGAAGATTCCATGGATCTGTTTGAAGCATTGGATGCGTTGTCGGAGCGTGATCGGGCCTGCGTTTTACTTCGTTATTTTGAGGAGTATTCTTTTGTAAAAATAGCAGAAATATTGCAGGAGCCGGAACCAACAGTCAAGTCAAGAATATATCGCGCATTGGGTAAAATGCGCGAGTTTATTGAAGAAGGGAGGACAAAATAGATGATGAATAAAGGGAAAGAAAAGTATGATCATATTCCGATTCCGGAGGAACTGGATCGGGTTATATGGAACAGCATGAGACGCGCGGAAAAGGAGTGCCGTACAAAAAAAATATACAAATGGGTGATGGGAACAGCTGCTGCATTCTGTGTCATGTTCTGCGGAGCAAATGTCAATCCAATTTATACTTATGCAGCTCAGATTCCTGTGCTGGGAGTGATTGTGCAGGTGCTTCATGTTGGTTCGGGCGGAGAGCGGACAGATGGTGTATATACAAAAACTTCTTTGCAGGGAGAAACGGTTGAGATACATTTCGAAGGTCATTCAGAGAAAATGAATACAGCTCCTGTGTACTCTGTAGAACATCTGATGGCACCGAATCGCATGTGTCTGACACTGCATGGAGTTCGCGGTATAGATTTTGAAACGATCAAAGAAAACATGCTTGCAACAAGTGCAGTAAAGGATGTCTACCGCACCATGATCGGTGATGATTCCATGTGTGGCTTTACTGTTGTACTGAACAGCGGGTATACCTATCAGATCACGGAATATGCAGATCCGGCTTACCTTTCTATCAGATTTTTGGCAGATGAAGATTATCAGCCGGATCGGAAGATTTATTATTTGCGTTCCGAGTCCATGCCGTTTGGAGAAGAACTAGGACTACTCAACGAATTATATGATTCCGATGGGGCAACACAGCTCAAAACGAAGAGCGGCAAATATATCGTAACGATCGGTCAGTATGACTCTATGGCCGATGCCGAGAAAGCGTTGAAAGCATTGAATGAGAAATATGGAGAAGATACAGGATTCA
>JALELN010000094.1 GCA_022771765.1 Lachnospiraceae bacterium
ATTTTGCTTGGAGAAAAGGAGTATGAGGACGGAAAGAGCATTACCCCGGAGGAGATCTTTCAGTGGTCGGATGAACATGAGACGACACCGAAGACCTCAGCGCCTGCGGTGGAGACAGTGATGGACCTGCTGCGTCCTTACACACAGGCAGGGCAGGAGTGTGTCTGCTTTTGTATTTCGGAATCCATGTCCACGTGTGGAAACGTGATTCGCATGGCAGCGCAGGAACTGGAGGCAGAACAGCTGGTGCATGTGATTGATTCGCAGAATCTTTCTACGGGCATTGGACTGCTTGTAATTGAGGCGGCGATCATGGCAAAGGAAGAAAAGACGGCTGCGCAGATCGTCACACAGATTGCGGCTCTGCGCCCGCTGGTGCGCGCGAGCTTTGTGGTGGATACGCTCGTGTATCTGCACCGTGGCGGCCGTTGCGGTGGTTTGACTGCCATGCTGGGCGGCGCATTGAAACTGCACCCGAAGATTGTTGTGGAAAACGGAGCCATGCACAGCACCAAAAAATATCGCGGTAATATCAAATCAGTAGTGCTTTCCTATGTCAAAGACATGGAGGAGCAGCTCAAGCAGGCAAAGCCTGATCGTGTATTCATCACTCATTCTGGCTGTAAACCTGCCATAGTAGAACCGGTGCGCGCGTATCTGGAGAGTCTGGGTATCTTTGCGGAGATTTTAGAGACCAGAGCCGGCGGTGTGATCAGCAGTCACTGCGGACCGGGTACACTTGGCGTACTTTTTATCGCAAAAGAATAAAAGCCATCAGAACTGTGATGGTACTTTAACATTACCAATCATCAATAACGAATAAATGCTGAGTCGGTGAGCTTATCACCTTCATAGACCAGCTTCAGGGAGAAAAAGCGCTCATTTTTCAGAAGTTCACGCAGGAAAATGTGATCGCCTTCCCACAAATGTAAATTCAGAATATCCTTTTTGGGCACCCACGCCAGATCGCCTTCGTTGCAGTCGCGCAGGGTGCCTTCGTATTTGTCGGCAGTAAACAGATGCATATACTCGCCCTCCCATTCGTTGGAGAGGAACGTGACGATTCCACGGAACTGAAAACGAGTCAGCGTCAGTCCTGTTTCTTCGTATACTTCCCGCAGCAAACATTCCTCAGGTGTCTCGTTTCTTTCGAATTTTCCGCCGACGCCGATCCACTTGTCATGATTTAAGTCGTTTTCTTTTTTGGTGCGGTGGAGCATGAGATAGTCCCCATGGTCGTTCTCGATATAGCATAAGGTTGTCAGTTTCATGCGAGTTCTCCTTTATACACAGTATTTTCTTAATAGTATAGTAGTGAACGTGCGGCATGACAATATGATTTTTATGTAGTGCGGGCATCAGGTATAGTTACCGGTGAAATGGTTTATACTAAAAAATGGGATGTGTTGGGAGTAAATTATCTTTATATTGTGAGAAATGCACAAAAAAAAGATGTAAAACTTAGCAATTCAGTATATTGCGGAAACGTTACCAAAGTGCTATTATAATCTCAACGGAAACGTTACCGGTAACATTACCGAAGACGATTCCGAAACCCAAAAAACCATAAAACAAGAAAATGGAGGAAAAAAATGAAGAAGAAAATCGTGTGCGCAATGATGTGCGTAGCAATGGTAGCAACCTCCCTTGTAGGATGTGGATCATCCACAGATGAGGGAACAGCAGATGACGCTGCAACAGAAACAACAGATGACGGTGCAACAGAAGAAGCTCCGGCAGATGATACAGCCGCAGCAGGAAAGGTTTACTACTTAAACTTTAAGCCTGAGCAGGCAGATGCATGGGTAGACTTAGCAAAGACCTACACAGATGAGACCGGCGTACAGGTAACTGTAGAGACCGCTGCATCAGGAACCTACGAGCAGACCTTAAAGTCAGAGATGGCAAAGACAGATGCTCCGACCCTTTTCCAGGTAAACGGACCGGTAGGACTTGCTTCATGGAAGGATTACTGCTATGACTTAAAGGATAGCGAACTTTACAAGCAGGTTAAGAGTGATGACTTCGTATTAAAGGAAGGCGACGCAGTAGAGGGTATCGCATACGTTATCGAGACTTATGGTCTCATCTACAACAAGGAAATCTTAGATAATTACTTCCAGAAAGATTACGCAGTTGTTAAGTCTGTAGACGAGATTAACGGCTTTGACAAGTTAAAGGCAGTTGCTGACAGCATTCAGGAGAACAAGGACGACCTTGGTGTGAAGGGTGCATTCACTTCAGCAGGTATGGATTCATCTTCTGACTGGAGATTCAAGACTCACTTAGCAAACCTTCCGATCTACTATGAGTACAAGGATAAAGGAATCGGATCTACCGATGCCATCGAGGGAACATACCTTGACAATTATAAGCAGATCTGGGATCTGTATATCACAGATTCTACCTGCGAGCCTGCTATGATCTCTTCTAAGACCGGTGAGGATGCAGAGGCTGAGTTCAGCATGGGCGAGGCAGTATTCTTCCAGAATGGTACTTGGGAGTATGCTAACCTGATCAATAATGGTATGACTGATGATCAGCTTGGCATGCTGCCGATCTACATCGGAGCACCCGGCGAGGAGAATCAGGGATTATGTACAGGTTCTGAGAACTACTGGTGTGTAAACAAGAACGCTTCTGAGGCAGACATTCAGGCAACCTTAGATTTCCTGAACTGGTGCGTAACCTCTGACGCAGGTCGCGATGCAATCGCAAACACCATGGGCTTCTTAACACCTTTCAAGAGCTTTGATGATGGCTATACACCTGCAAACAAGCTGATCGAGTGCGCTGATGAGTATATCGCTGCTGGCAAGACTGCTGTATCATGGAACTTCGCATCTATTCCTTCTGAGGCATGGAAAGATGGCGTTGGCGCAGCTCTGACTGAGTATGCACAGGGTACCGGCGACTGGGATAAGGTAGTAGATCAGTTCGTAATCAACTGGGCAGCAGAGTATGCAGCTGCACACATGGAGTAATCCACAACAATCAACTGATATGTAAATGAATAATGGGCGGTTTGTAGAGAGCCGCCCATTTTCTATTAAAGGGAGTGAACCAAGACTATGAATTCAAAATCAATGAAGAAATATTCGCCGATATTTGTACTTCCTACCTTCGCAGCTTTCACAATCGGCTTTATCATCCCGTTTATCATGGGAATTTATCTCTCATTCTGCAAATTTACAACTGTTACAGATGCAAAGCTGGTAGGATTTAGTAATTATGTGAAGATCTTTCAGGATCCGACTTTTGTACATGCACTGTGGTACACGGCATTGTTTACCGTAGTATCCGTTCTCACGATCAATGTATTTGCATTTACGATCGCGATGTTATTAACAAAGGCAATGAAGGGTACGAACCTTTTCAGAACCGTTTTCTTTATGCCGAACCTGATCGGTGGTATCGTATTAGGTTATATCTGGCAGTTGATCTTAAACGGTGTTCTGTCTTACTTTGGCCGTACCTTAACATATAGCGCTACCTACGGTTTCTGGGGTTTGGTTATCCTGATGAACTGGCAGCAGATCGGATATATGATGATCATCTATATCGCCGGTATCCAGAATATCCCCGGAGAACTGATTGAGGCAGCCAAGATCGATGGAGCCAGCAAGTGGCAGATCTTACGAAATGTCACGATTCCGATGCTGATGCCGTCCATCACCATCTGTAGCTTCCTGACATTGACCAACGGGTTCAAGCTGTTTGACCAGAATATGGCATTGACCAACGGCGCACCTTCTGACAAGTCACAGATGTTAGCTTTGAATATTTTTGATACCTTCTACGGCAGAACCGGATGGGAAGGTGTCGGTCAGGCAAAGGCGGTTATCTTCTTTATCTTAGTTGCCGCTATCGCAATCATCCAGCTTCGTGCGACCAGAAGTAAGGAGGTACAGCAGTAATGGAAAAGAAAAATAAAGTTACATTTGGCACCATATTTTTTTCAATCCTGAGTATCATATGGGTTGCGCCGATTTTTATCGTACTCATGAACTCTTTTAAGAGAAAGGTATTTATCAGTAAAATGCCTTTCAGTCTTCCCGCCGGAAAAGCATTTGTGGGATTGGAGAACTACGTAAACGGAATGAAAAAGATCGGATTTTTCCAGTCATTCGGATATTCCCTCTGGATTACGGTTGCATCCGTTGCAGTGATCATTCTCTGCACTTCCATGTTTGCATGGTACATCACCAGAGTAAAGACAAAGACAACGACTGCACTGTATTATCTGTGTGCGTTCTCCATGATCGTACCTTTCCAGATGGTTATGTTTACTTTGTCCAAGCTGGCTGATATGATGCATCTTGGAAATCCGCTGGGTATCGTTATTGTTTACCTTGGATTTGGAGCCGGACTTGCGGTATTTATGTTCTGTGGTTTTGTGAAATCCATTCCGATCGAGATCGAGGAGGCTGCCATGATCGACGGCTGCAATCCGCTGGAGATCTTTTTTCAGGTTGTTATGCCGGTATTGAAGCCGACCTGCATCTCTACAGCAATCCTGCAGACGATGTGGATCTGGAATGACTACCTGCTTCCGTATCTGGTACTTGATATCACGAAGTTTAAGACGATTCCGATCGCTATTCAGTATCTGAAAGGTGGTTATGGTTCCGTGGATATGGGCGCAATGATGGCTATGCTTGTGCTTGCTATTATCCCGATCGTCATCTTTTATCTGTTCTGCCAGAAATATATTATTGAGGGCGTTGTGGCAGGCGCTGTAAAGGGCTAATTAGGAGATTACGAGATTATGAGAAGCAGTGGCATTTTATTACCTGTGAGCGCGCTTCCCGGAAAATATGGAATTGGAAGTTTTTCAAAAGAGGCGTATGCGTTTGTGGATTTCCTGGAGGAGGCAGGGCAGAAGCTCTGGCAGATCCTTCCGCTGGGGCAGACCAGTTACGGTGATTCGCCCTACCAGTCATTTTCTACTTTTGCGGGCAATCCGTATTTTATCAGTCTAGAGACACTCATTGAGGAAGGTGTGCTGACTGCTGAGGAATGTGACCGGGAAAATTTTGGAAGAAATAAAAAGTACATTGACTACGGAAAAATGTACAAGAGCCGTTATAAGATCCTGCATCTGGCATTTGAGCGCACGGATCTGAAAGGCAACGTGGATTATGAGAAGTTTTGCCGGGAAAACAAACACTGGCTGGATGATTACGCACTTTACATGGCGATCAAGATGGATCATGACGCAGAGTGCTGGAGCGAGTGGGAGGATGACATCCGGCTGCGCAAGCCGCAGGCGATGGACAGTTATCGTGAAAAGCTGGCGACAGAGATAGACTTTTACCGTTATATGCAGTTTAAATTCTTTGAGCAGTGGGAAGAGTTAAAAGCCTATGCGAACGGAAAGGGAATCCAGATCATTGGCGATCTGCCGATCTATGTCGCATTTGACAGCTCTGATGCGTGGGCCAACCCGATGCTGTTCCAGTTTGATGAGAATTGCAAGCCGATCTCTGTGGCAGGATGTCCCCCGGATGGTTTTTCACCGACCGGTCAGTTGTGGGGTAACCCGCTCTACAATTGGGAAAATCATAAAAAGACCGGATATGAGTGGTGGACGAGACGAATGGAGGCGTGCTATAAGATGTACGATATCATTCGCATCGACCATTTCCGGGGCTTTGATGAGTATTATGCAATTCCCGCCTATGAGGAGACGGCGGAGTTCGGTGCGTGGGAACAGGGACCCGGTTATGAGCTGTTCGAGGCAATTGAGAAGAAGCTTGGTAAATTAAATATTATCGTTGAGGATCTGGGATTTATTACAGATTCTGTTCGGGAGTTGGTCAAAAAGACCGGCTGGCCCAATATGAAAGTACTGGAGTTTGCGTTTGACTCCAGAGACGAAGCAGGTGCGAATGACTATATCCCTTATGTGTATGACAAGAATTGTGTCGTTTATACAGGGACACATGATAATGAGACCCTGCTTGGCTGGTTGGATAATATCAGCAAGGATGATCGTAAATTGGTAGAAGCTTATCTGGACGAAAAAGGGGCTGACAAGAAGCGTTTGGTTCACTCCCTTGTCAGACTGGCGATGTCTTCAGTGGCAGAACGTTGCGTGATTCCAATGCAGGATTATCTATGCCTGGGGAATGAGGCTCGTATGAACGAGCCTTCCACCCTTGGCAAAAACTGGAAGTGGCGCATGAGTTCAGGTCAGATGACGAAAAAGCTTGCAAAAGAAATTTTTGGGCTGACTGTCACTTATGGACGAATTAAGCGAAAAGCGTCTGAAGGAAAATAATAAAAAAAGGGCAACCGAAGATGAACGGTTGCCCTTTTTTTTATAATGTGCTATATTTTGTAGATGTAAATCTACAGATGAAAATTTGTTGACTTGTAAACTGGAGCAAAAAATGGAAGAATTTACGATCAAAGATGTTGCACGCATTTGCGGTGTCGGGGTGAGTACCGTGTCGCGTGCGATCAACAATCATCCGGACATCAATCCGGATACAAAACAAAAAATCATGCGTGTGATAGAGGAAAACCATTATATTCCGAACAATAGCGCACGAAACCTTAAGCGTACGGAATCCAATGCGATCGCAATCATGATAAAGGGTATTGATAACCCGTTTTTCCTTGCAATGTTTAAGATTTTTGAGCAGGAGCTGGGAAAGCAGGATTACACCTTTCTGTTGCAGCGTGTGCAGCAGGAGGAGGATGAGCTGGTAGTCGCGCGTGAGCTGGTAAAGGAAAAGCGGTTGAGAGGGATCATTTTTCTCGGAGGCCGGGTTGATCGTGATTCAACGGAGCTGCGGTCATTGGGCGTTCCATATGTGCTCTGTACATTTGCACCGGAAAAATCCGTGCTGACTCCCCAGGTCAATTATATTTCGATTGACGATGAGGAGGAGAGTTACCGCATTGTTGATTATTTGTGTGAACTCGGACATAAAAAGATTGCGATTATCCGTCCGTCATATGCGGATCGTGGTATCGGCCGCAGCCGCTATAATGGATATGTAAGGGCATTGAAGAAGCATGGGATCGAGGTTGACCCCGGTTTAGTGATGTACATGAAGGACGATATCGAGGCATTTACACCGGCGAATGGTTACGCGGTGACAAGGGAGCTTTTAGAGACAGAACGTGAATTCAGCGCGCTGTTCACAATGTCGGATACGACGGCGATTGGTGCGTGTAAAGCGCTTTTAGAAGCCGGCAAGCGGATTCCGGAGGACTATTCGGTTGCCGGATTTGATGGCATTGAGATGGCGAATTTTTACCATCCTTCACTGACGACGATTTGTCAGCCGAAAGAGGAGATGGCGCGTGCATCGATCAAGATGTTGCTTGATCTGATGGAGGATCGCCCGGTCAGGAATAACCAGCAGATATTTTCTGCACAGCTTCTGGTGGGGGAGTCCACGAGACAGATTTGAAATTGTTGGCGGTGACCCCATTTTTTGGAAGCCTTTCTTCGTATAGATATAGTATGATGAGCGAAAAATATATACGCGAAGGGAGGTCACCGTATATGCCTACTGTAATTGAAACTAAAATGAATTTCACGCACCATTTCAGTAGCCTGATCGTTCGACAGGTCAGTCGCTTAAAGCAGAACGGGCTGAACAACCGGCAGATTGCGGATGACATTCTGATTCCGCTATCCGAAGTAGAGGAGATTCTGGCGTTGGTGTGACAGAAAAAGAATTTTGAACAGGTAAAGAGATGCATCTTTTACGACTTTGTCCGATGAGCCGCATGAAGGTATGTGGAAAAAGATGGATCTCTTTTTTTCGTTGTTATACAGTTTACATAATTTTTCATTTCCATGATGTATCAAACGTGATATAATGTACGCGAAGGCAAAAAAAGAAACAGTCAGGTGGTAGAAATGACAGCATTTATCAAAAAACATAAGGTATTAACAATTATTTTGGGAGCTACGCTTGCGTTATTGATAGTTCTTGGCACGATATTTTTTGTTCGAGCCAATTATTACAAAACTCATTTTTTCCCGGGAACAGTCATGAGTGGTGTCGATGTGTCGGAACTGACAGCAGAAGAAGCAACAGACAAGGTGTCGCGTTTTGTGGCAGATTATTTGTTGACGATCTATGCAAGAGATGATGAGAAATATTATATTGAAGGACCTTCGATCGGCTATGCTTATGTGCCAAACGGTGAGATTGAGCAGATACTCAAAGACCAGAATCCGTATGACTGGATGAAACAGAGCAGGGAGTCCAGGGAGCAGGAGATTGACCTGTCTACGACTTTTGATAAGCAGCTTTTGGAAACAGAGCTGGCAGGACTTGCATGTATGCAGACAGATCAGATGATCGCGCCGGAGGACGCAAAGATTGCATGGGTAGATGACAGCTATCAGCTTGTTCCGGAGGTCATGGGAACGACACTGGACTTTGAAAAAGTGTTAAAGCTGGTGACACAGGCAGTGGAAGATGGAGAGACGGCGGTGGAATTGTACGATTACTATGAAGATCCGGTGATTCGAAGTGACGATCCACAGCTCAATGCCTGTATGGATACGATCGGGAAATATTATGGAACGAGTATTACATACACATTTGGTAATCAGGAGCCTTTTGAATTGACCAGTGAAATGATACAGGCATGGCTGACTGTGGATGATGACTATCAGGTAAGTGTCGATGACGAAAAGGTGACCAATTTTGTGCAACAGATGGCATCTGCATATAATACTTATGGTGATGCGCGCGAATTTGAGACTTCCATGGGTGATAAGGTAAAGATCGGCGGAGGCGATTACGGCTGGGTTATCGATAAAGAAAAGGAAAAGGCACAGATTTACGAGGATCTGGAGAAGGGCGGGCATATTGAACGTGAGCCGGTCTATTTGCAGACTGCAAAAGAATATGGCGTGAATGATATTGGTTCTACCTATGTGGAGATCGATTATACCAATCAGCATCTGTGGTATTATGAAAAGGGCGAATTGGTGATTGACACGGATATTGTGTCCGGCAATCTGAGCCGGTGGAACGGTTCTCCGGATGGTGTATTCAAGATCGTTTACAAACAGCGGGACGCTACGCTGGTGGGTGAAGGTTATTCGTCTCCGGTGAAGTATTTTATGCCCTTCGCGTACAATGTCGGTATACATGATGCTTCCTGGCGGGATAAGTTTGGCAATCAGATCTATCTGACTGCCGGCTCCCACGGTTGTATCAATGTTCCGCCGGAGATTGCCGAGAAGCTGTATGAGGTGCTTTCGATCGATACGCCGGTTGTTGCCTATTATCGGGAAAAGGTTTATCTGACAGCGGAAAACGCGCGGATTTCTAATGCTTACTCCTATATCAGTGAGGAGGATTATAAGAAACTGAAAAAGAAAGATCCCACCGCAGTGAATCCAAAACCTAAGAAGGAAAACTGATCTGATACGGATCCGATTTCATCTAACAGACTATCATGCTTTCCGGAAAATAGCCGATATTAAAAATAAGGCAAACCACTTTTGGCGTGAATGAACAGGAATCGGCAGAGAAACGAATGGATAAGGGAGGTTTCACATGAAAGTAACCGGAATGAACAGTGCGGATCTGGTGAGCGCACTTTATGATAGTACGACGCAGAGCAGTGGGAAGAAAAAGGACAGCAATTCCATTGAGAATCTGTTGACATCAAATATGTCGGCGAATAATCCGGCAATGGCGAAGCTTTCACACAAGGCAGAAAATAAAGATTTTTATAAAAAAGCGCTGTCTGCTGCGGATCAGGCAAACGAATTGCTGCATAAGCTGAATGATGCAAAAAGGAGCGTGTTTGTGAAATCTGCAGATACGGAGGATGAGCAGGCGCGGGAGGATTATCAGACTGAGGCGGCGAAGGATATTGCGGGACTTTTGAATTCTTACAATACGATGATCTCCAATCTGATGGAGGCAGGCGGTAGCACGAATAAGAATTTTCTTTCCGAGCTGAATCAGCTCATGAAGGATTATGGTAAGGAGTTGTCTGCATTTGGCATTGCCGGAAAAGAGGATGGTACGCTTGCGCTGGATGCAGAGACTCTGGCAGGCGCGGACATGGACGCATTGGCAGAGGCGTTTGGACCGGAAGCGGATTTTTCGCAGAAGCTGACAGAGAAAATGGATGCGATCGTGCAGAAAACAGCTACCACAGTTGACACCCTTCAGATTTACAGCACTGCCTACAGCAATAGCGGCAGCTATAGCCAGTATGATTATCTGAAAGGGATTTATGATTTAAAGGCATAAGAGAAGAATAAAAAAAGGATGTCCGGTTTTGGGACATCCTCTTTTTATTCAAAAAGTTATGATACAACTTTGATACGATAGAGTTTTGTCTTTGTGTGATTGACATTCCGATCAATGCCGGTTAAAACATCTGGTTCATCTTTGCCGTATTCATAGGTGATACGGATGACGGCATTCCCTTTCTTTTTCCCTTTGATCTTGCAGGTGCGGCTCTTCGTGCCATTGAGAGAGACGATGTCTGCACCGGATATGACTTCCCCGCGATAGAGCTCATAGTTAGGAACAAATTTCACATCATTATATTGGACAGAGGAATTTATACCGATAATAGTTTGGTTCGATCTTTTTCGATACAACCTCCAGATGAAATCGTTTGTCCTGAAGGAGTGATACATATTCCTCAGCAATGCTTTGTGCCGTTTCCGGTGCAAGTTCCCAGGATTCCCATTGTGTGGTGTCGCTGCCATTTGGATGGTCACGATTCCTGAGATCGATGCTGTAGTCTGTAAATGTATTCAAGTCCGGCAGATAGAGAGAGGATTTCGTGTATTTGGGAACGGACTTGTAGATCTTGCCTCCTTTCATGGTAGAAAAATTTCCAGTGTTTTTATATGATACAATTATACAGACTGGCGGGATATATTGCAATATTATGAGTTCAGGTGGAAATAAAAATAAGTAAGTGGTAGGATAGTATAGAAAATTGTTTGAGAGCTGTTATAAATGAAAGGGATGGCTAGAGGGATGAGTTTTGAAAATCGTTTTTATACATCAAAGGAAATGTATCGGGAGTATGTAAATAAAGTTTTATGCGGAAAAATCTATGTGGAGAGTGTGGTCGTAGCGTTGCTCTGTGCACTGGCACTGATTGTCGGCTTGGTTTTGGAGGCGGTGCCGTTGCTTTGGCTCGGAGGCGCAGGAATGATAATGGTACTGGCAGTCGTATGGTTGGCACCGCG